>CAMLFJ010000225.1 GCA_946479205.1 uncultured bacterium
CGCGAAGGACCACGGCAGCACCGGCGCGTTCACCGAGTTCTGGGAAGCCGCCCTCCGGCGCGGTGGCGTGTGGCGCACCGGCCCGGCTCCGGCGGTCTCGCTTCGCCCGGAGGCCGGACGGATCCAGGCGGCGGCCCCGAAGCTCGAGGGCAGCGGGTCGCACGCGCTGATCATCTACCCGTCCAGCCGGTTCTACGACGGCCGCGGGGGCGATCTGCCGTGGCTGCACGAGGTTCCGGACGGAGTCACCGGGGTGGCGTGGGACTCGTGGGTCGAGATTCCCGCCGAGACCGCCAAGCAGATGGGCGTCGCGCGCGGGGATCTGGTGAAGGTGACGTCCCCGCACGGCGCCATCGAGCTACCCGCCTACCCGACCGAGCTCATGCACGCCGGCGCGGTGGCGGTGGCGATGGGGCAGGGGCACAAGTACACGGGCGCGTTCGCGCAGCAGGGCAACGCGGCGACGGGCACGCAGAGCCAGGCGAACTACCTGAACGTGGGCGCCAATCCGATCGAGCTGCTCCCCGCCGCGCCGGATCCGTCCTCGGGCGGCCTGCCGCTGCTCGCGGTGAAGGTCTCGCTCGCCAAGACCGGCGGCCGGCGGCCGCTCGCGATCCCGCAGGCCCAGTTCGACCAGGACGATCGGGAGATCGCCCAATGGGTGGAGCTGGGCGCCGCGCGCGAGCTCGAGCTGCGCGGCAAGCCGGCCGAGCCCGCGGACCATCCGCGCATGTACCCGACGGTGAAGTATCCCGAGTACCGCTGGGGCATGACGGTGGACGTGGACCGCTGCACCGGCTGCCAGGCCTGCGTGGTCGCCTGCCAGAGCGAGAACAACGTGCCGACGGTCGGCAAGGCCCAGGTCGCCTACGGGCGCATCCAGCACTGGCTGCGGGTGGAGCGCTGGCAGGAGGGCACCTCCGCCAAGCCGGTCAACATGTTCCTCCCCATGTTCTGCCAGCACTGCGAGATCGCGCCGTGCGAGCCGGTGTGCCCGGTGTACGCGGCCTATCACACGCGCGAAGGGCTCAACGGGCAGGTCTACAACCGCTGCGTGGGCACGCGGTACTGCGGCAACAACTGCCCCTACCACGTGCGGAAGTTCAACTGGTTCAACTACACCTGGACCGCGCCGCTCGACGTGCAGCTCAATCCGGACGTCACGGTGCGCCAGCTCGGCGTGATGGAGAAGTGCACCATGTGCGTGCAGCGCATCGAGGGCGCCAAGAGCGCGGCGCGCGAGGCGGGGCGATCGGTGCGCGACGGGGACATGCAGACCGCGTGTCAGCAGACGTGCCCGACCCAGGCCATCACCTTCGGCAACCGGAAGGACGGCGACTCGCTCGTGGCCAAGCTGTCACACTCGGCCCGGAGCTACCACGTGCTCCACGAGCTGGGCACGCTCCCCGGCGTGAGCTACCTCAAGAAGGTCGTCCGCGCCGAGCCGGCGGGCGAGCACGGGAAGGCGGGCCACTAGCATGAGCGCGCCGCCCGCCCAGAGCGCGACCGCGCCCGCCCCGGCCACCTGGGCCGACGTCAACCGCGACGTCATCCGCACCATCGGCATGCCGAGCGATAAATACTTCGCCTGGCTCTGTCTGGTGGTCCTGGTCCTCGCCGCGGGCTTCTCCGGGTGGACCTACCAGATCTGGGTCGGCATCGGGGCGGCGGGCAAGCGCACCCCCCAGATGTGGGCGATGTACATCACCACCTTCGTGTTCTGGATCGGTATCGGTCACGCGGGGACCCTGATCTCCGCCGTCCTCTACCTGTTCCGGGCGAGGTGGCGAACGTCCATCTATCGCGGGGCGGAGGCGATGACCGTCTTCGCGGTCATGACCGCGGGCCTGTTCCCGCTGATCCACGCCGGCCGCATGTGGTTCGCGTACTGGCTGATGCCGTATCCCAACCAGCGCTACCTCTGGCCCAACTTCAAATCGCCGCTGGTGTGGGACGTGTTCGCGATCTCCACCTACCTGACCATCAGCGTGGTCTTCTTCATCGTGGGGCTGGTGCCGGACATCGCGGCCCTCCGCGACAGCGCGACCGGCTACAAGCGGAAGATCTACGCGGTGCTCTCGCTCGGATGGGAGGGCTCGGACCACCAGTGGCGCCATTATCGGCGGGGCTACGGCCTCCTCGCCGCGCTCGCCACGCCCCTCGTGCTCTCGGTGCACAGCGTGGTGTCCTTCGACTTCGCGATGGCCCTGGTGCCGGGCTGGCACTCCACCCTGTTCCCCCCGTTCTTCGTGGACGGCGCCATCTTCTCCGGCTTCGCGATGGTATTGGTGCTGATCCTGCCGATGCGCTACCTGTTCAACTGGTACCCCTACATCACGGACAAGCACCTGGACGCGATGGCCAAGCTGACCCTCGTGACCAGCCTGGTGCTGACCTACTTCTACGTCTGCGAGGTCTTCACCGCGTGGTACTCGGGGGACCACTTCGAGCGGGCCAGCGTGTTCGCCAAGGCGAGCAAGCAGTACGCGTGGGCGTACTGGGGTATGTACTTCTGCAACTGCCTGGTGCCCCTCGTGCTGTTCATCCGCCGGGCCCGCACCCACGTGGTGACGCTCTACGTGGTGTCGATCTTCGTGCTGATCGGCATGTGGCTCGAGCGCTTCAACATCATCGTGCCCGGCCTCGCCCACGACTTCTACCCGTACACCTGGGGGACGTATTACCCGACGATCACGGACTCCGCGATCGTGATCGGCTCCTTCGCCTGGTTCTTCCTGCTGTTCCTGGGCTTCATCCGCGTGATGCCGTCGCTGTCGATCGTGGAGGTCAAGGAAGTGCTGCCGCATCCCATGAAGCACGCCGGCCACGGGGGGCATCACTGAGATGGCGACGACCGGCATGACGACGGGCACCGCCAACGTCCTGGGCGTTTTCGCTCACGTGGACACCACGCTGCAGGCCATCCGTGATCTGCGGGCCAAGGGCTTCTCGAACCTCACCGTGTACACCCCGGTGCCGGTCGAGGAGATCGAGCACGAGATCGACAAGGTCGAGCCCCTCTCGAAGGTGCGCCTCTTCACCGTGATCGGGGCCCTGACCGGGACCGCCACCGGCTTCTTCCTCACGATCTGGACGTCGCTCAAGTGGGAGCTGGTGACGGGCGGCAAGGCGCCGGTGTCCATCCCGCCCTTCATCATCATCGCCTTCGAGCTGACCATCCTGCTGGGCGGCCTCGCCTCCGCCCTCGCGATCCTGATCCTGGGTCAGCTCCCCAAGCTCAAGCCGTCGCCCACCTACGACCCGCGCTTCACCCTGGACCGCTTCGGGGTCGCGGTGGCCTGCACCCCCGACAAGGTCGATTCGGTACAGTCGGTGCTGTCCGCCGCGGGCGCCGAGGAGGTGCGGCGATGATGAAGTACGTCTTCCTCCTCACCCTCCTGCTGTTCGGGGCGGTGGGCGCCGCCCTCGGGGGAGCGGCCGGCTTTCGCTGGATGCACAACATGACCGCGACCCAGCGCGTGATGCACGGCGAGTACAATTTCTCGATGCCCAAGGGGAGCCTGCCCCGCAGCGGGGGCGAGATCTACCATTCGCCCGCCGAGCGGGATGCCGCGGCGGCGCGGCGCAATCCGGTGACTGCCTCGGTGGACTCGGTGCGGAAGGGCAGCGAGCTGTTCACGATCTACTGCACTCCGTGCCACGGGACGTCCGGGCGGGGTGACGGGCCGGTCTCGACCAAGTTCGTGCCCCCCGCCGATCTCACCAATCCCGAGCTGCACAAGGTGCGGACGGACGGCTACTGGCAGAGTTACCTCTCGGCGGGAGGGGCGGTGATGCCGTCCTACGCGGAGGCGCTCACCTCCGAAGAGCGTTGGCACGTGGTGAACTACCTCCGGACCCTGGCCAAGAAATGACCGCGATGAGCGCCTCTCCGGCGGTGCCGTCGCGCACCGCGCACCCGCTGCTCGTCCTGCTGGCCATCCTCGGGATCGTGGCCTTCCTGTACGGAGTCCTGCAGGGCTCGGCCCCCCGGGTGTGGGGCATCTACCTCGTGAACCTGCTGTTCTGGTCGAGCCTCGCCATCACCGGCCCCGCGCTCGCCGCGATGATCCAGGTGACCGAGGGGCGGTGGTCGCCGAGCATCAAGCGCATCGCGCTCACCACCGCGGGCTTCCTGCCCGTCTCCTTCGTGCTCTTCCTCGTGCTCTTCTTCGGGCGCGCGACGCTCTATCCCTGGGTGAACGAGCCGCTCGCGATCAAGGCGGCGTGGCTCAACGTACCGTTCATGTCGCTGCGCATCGGCCTCGGGGTGCTGGTGCTGTACTGGGTCGCGATGCGGCTCGTGAAGGCGGTGCTGGTGGAGGACGAGCCGGGCGGCGACGCGCCCGCCGCGGTGAACCGCCGCAACCGGCTCGCGGGCTGGCTGCTCGGTCTCTACGTGGTGGTGCTCTCGCTCTGGGGCTTCGACCTCGTGATGTCGCTCGACCCGCGCTGGTACAGCGGTCTCTTCGGCGGCTACTACGTGGTCACCTCGATGTACACCGGGTTCGGGCTCGTCACCTACCTCACGATCCGTTCCAACGAGCGGGGAGTGAGCCGGGTGGGGGCTTCCGCGATCCAGGACGTGGCCAAGCTGACCTTCGCGCTGTGCGTGTTCTGGATGTACTTCTTCTTCTCGCAGTACCTGGTCATCTGGTACGGCCACGTGCCCGCCGAGACCCGCTTCGTGATCCGGCGCTTCTTCTCGCAGCCCTGGGGCACCATCGCGTGGGTCATCTTCATCGTCGGCTGGCTGATCCCGTTCTCGTATTTCCTCAAGCGGCTCACCGGGCGCCCCCCGGAGCGGCACCGGGTGTTCAAGGTCATCCTGTTCTTCGGGTGGATCGCCATCTTCTTCGAGCGGATGCTGCTCGTGTTCCCCTCGCTGCTCCGGGACAACACGGTGCCGCTCGGCCCGGTGGAGATCCTGGTGACGCTCGGCTTCTTCTCGCTCTTCGTGCTGAGCCGCAACTGGTTCCTCGCCCACTACAAGCCGGTCCTGAGCCTGCCCAAGTAGCCGGCCGGCCGGTCACGCGGCCGGGGTAGAATACCGGGCGTGATCCCGGTCGAGGAAGCGCTCGAACGCATCCTGTCGCGCGTGACCGTGCTCGGCGACGAGCGCGTCTCGCTCACCGACGCGCTCCATCGCGTGCTCGCGGAGGATGTGGACAGCCCGCGAGACATGCCGCCGTGGCCCGCCTCCTCGATGGACGGCTACGCTCTCCGCAGCGCCGACACCGCCCCCGCCGGTCCCGGCGCGCCCGCGCGCCTCCACCTGGCCGGTCGCGTGCCCGCGGGCGCGATGGCGGAGCGGCCGCTCCGGCCCGGCGAGGCCTTCCGGATCTTCACCGGCGCGCCGCTCCCGGAGGGTGCCGACGCGGTCATCCCCCAGGAGGACGTGACCGAGGACGCGGGCGCGCTCGTCGTCCCGCGGCCGGTCGGGGACGGTGACTTCGTGAGGCCCCGAGGCGAGGACATGAAGCGGGGCGACCGCGTGCTCGAGCGCGGCCGGGTGCTGAGCGCGGCCGATATCGGGATGCTCGCCACGGTGGGCCGGAGCCCGGTGAGCGTGATCCGGCGGCCTCGCGTGGGGATCCTCTCCACCGGCGACGAGCTGGTGGATCTGGGGGGCCGGATCGGGCCCGGACAGATCCCGAACTCCAACAGCTACTCCCTCATCGCCCAGGTGATCGAGGCCGGCGCCCAGCCGGTGAGCCTGGGGATCGCGGGCGACCGTCTGGACGACATCGAGACGCGGCTCCGCTGGGGGCTCGCGTGCGATCTCGTGATGTCCTCGGCGGGCGTCTCGGTCGGGGAGCACGACTTCGTGAAGGCCGCGCTGGCGCGGCTCGGCGCCGAGCAGCATCTCTGGCTCGTGGACATGCGTCCGGGCAAGCCGATCGCCTTCTCGACGATCCCCCAGGAAGGCAAGGGCGCCCTGGCCCTCTTCGCCCTCCCCGGCAATCCCGTCTCCGCCATGGTCACCTTCGAGCTCTTCGTCCGCCCCGCGATCCTCCGCATGGCCGGCCACACCCGCCTCCACCGCCCCACGATCA
>CAMLFJ010000226.1 GCA_946479205.1 uncultured bacterium
AACTGCGCGGAGGTCCCTGGAGTTCCCTGACGGACCGCGTCGCGGCTACTTCGCCCGACAGGGCATCGCGTCGGCAATGCTATGCTCTAGCCGTGGCCGACCTCGTCAACGAATTCTCCTGGTCGCGCACCCGCGACAACGCCTTCCAGGAGTGCCGCCGGCGCTACTACTACCAGTACTACGGCGCGTGGGGCGGCTGGAGCGCCGACGCCGACCCGGCCGTCCGCCGTCTCTACATGCTCAAGCAGCTCGCCACCCGCCAGATGTGGGCGGGCCGCCTCGTCCACGAGGCGATCGAGCGCTCCCTGCTGGCCCTGCGCGACGGCCACGCCCTGAGCGAGGCCTCCCTCATCGAGGACACGGTGCGCCAGATGCGCGAGGAGTGGAAGGGCTCGCGCGCCGGGGTGTACCGGCAGGCCCCGAAGCGGCCCTCGCTGTTCGAGCACGAGTACGCCGTGACCATCCGTGACAGCGAGTGGCAGGCCCTGCGAGATCACGTGGTGCGCTGCCTGCGGAACTTCCACCGCCTGCCCGTCCTGGCCGACATCAAGGGCACCCCGACCGAGCGCTGGGTCTTCATCGAGGACATCGGCTCCTTCCCCTTCGAGGGTACGCGCGTGTTCAGCGCTCCCGACTTCGGCTACTGGAGCCATGCCGATCGGCTGCAGCTCCTGGACTGGAAGACTGGCGGCGGCGGCGAGGGCGCCGGCCTGCAGCTCGGCGGCTACGCGCTCTACGCCCTCGACGTGCTGGGCGTGGACCTGGGGCGCGTGGACCTGCTGGAGGTCAACCTTCGCGAGGGCAAGGTGACCACGCACCCGTGGGACACGGCGAGCCTGGAGCGGGTCCGCGAGCACATCCGGCTCTCGGTCCGCTCCATGAAGGCCTACCTCAAGGATCCCGAGCGCAATCTCGCCGAGGAGTCGGGCTTCGAGAAGACCGAGGAGCTGCGCATCTGCCGCTGGTGCAATTTCCGGGCGGTGTGTCGTCCCGAGCTGGCTCCCTTCGCCGCCCCCCAGGAGGCCGCCACCTGAAAGCCCTCCTGGTGGATCTCGACGACACCCTGCTCGACTACTCGGGGGGCGTCGACGAGTGCTGGCTCCACGCCTGCGAGGCGCTCGCCGGCCCGGCCGGCATCGACCCGCCCGGCCTCGTGGCCGCGATCGTGGAGACGCGGCGCTGGTTCTGGAGCGACCCGGGCCGCCACCGCACCGAGCGGACCGACATGCTGCGCGCCTGGACCCGGATCACCGCCCACGCGCTCGGCCGCCTGGACCGCTCCGACGAGGCGCTGGCCGCGGGCATCGCGGCGGACTTCGCCGACCGCCGCTGGGAGCGCATGACGCTGTTCCCCGGCGTCACCGCCGCGCTCGAGACCCTGCGCGCCCGCGG
This sequence comes from uncultured bacterium, assembly GCA_946479205.1. Next base: position 1,393 of record CAMLFJ010000226.1, read on the forward strand.
GATCCCGCTCGCCATGGTCACCAATGGGGACGCCGGCCATCAGCGGCGCAAGATCGACCGCCACGATCTGGAGCGCTTCTTCGACGTGATCGTGGTGGAAGGGGAGATGGGGGTCGGCAAGCCGGAGGAGGTCGTCTACCGCTACGCCCTCTCCAAGCTCGGGGTGAAGGCGCAGGACGCCTGGATGGTTGGCGACAACCTGGAATGGGACGTGCTCGCGCCCCAGCGCCTGGGCCTCCGAGGGGTCTGGGTGGACGCGCCGGGCCAGGGGCTGCCCAAGTCCTGCTCGGTGGCGCCGCACCGCATCATCCGCGCCTTTCCGGAGCTGCTCGAATAGCTTGGGTGGAAAATTCCGGTGTGCAACACTGTGATTCCACATGGATTTTGATTGGAGGGACTCACCAATGCGCCACCGGACCTTCCTGCCGCTGATTCTGGGTGCTGTCATCCTCTTCACCGGCTGCGCCGCCACTACCCGCGAGTGGGAAGTCTGGCGGGCCCACCCGACGCACTACGCCACGACCAACCACCTGGCGTTCTCGATGAGGAACATGGTGGGCGCCGCGCCCCAGGTCACGCCCGAGATGATGGACCAGGCCAAGGGCGAGGGCTGGTGGGGGCGGAACACCCCGCTCGTCACCCCGCGGGCCAACGTCGCCGGGAAGTGGGAAGGGACCTGGAGCGGTTACGGCATGTCCCGGACGCTGCGGGGCGGCGTGGCCAAGGCGATGCTGACGCTCGACGGCGGTAGCGGCCAGGGCCGCCTCGTGCTCATGGACGCCCGCCTGGCCGAGGGAGTCCCGCTGTCGCTCCGCGAGAACTCGTCATTCGGCGCGCCCATCGAGCTGTCCGTGTCCGAGACCGACATGTGGGTCAACGGGACCGAGCCGGGCAGCCGGGCGTTCGCGGCCACGTTCACGCTGCAGGGGGACCGACTCGTCGGCCAGTTCCTGTACACCAGCTCGCCGGTGCGGATCGAGCTGACGAGGATGCCCTGACGTACCGCCTCAGGGCGCGGTGGGCTGGACGATGACGGTACGCACGACGGCCAGGTAGCGCTGGGCCACGCGCTGCACGTCGGCGGCGGTGACCGCGCGCACCGCCGCCGCGTAGCGATCCAGGAACTCGTAGCCCACCCCGGATTCCTCGTAGGCCGCCAGGTACCACGCCTGGCGGGCGTTCGTGCGCCGGTCCATCGCGAGGTTGCCCAGCACGTAGGCCTTCGCCACCCGCAGCTCCTCCGCCGACACCCGCTCGCGCTGCACCCGCTCGAGCTGTGCCCGGAGCGCCGCCTCGGCGCGGGCCACGTTCTCCGGCGCGGTGCCGAGCTGGGCCACGAAGTAGCTGGTGTCCACGCGCGCCGGGTACTGGGCCGCCGTCGTGTAGGCGAGGCCCTGCTTGTCCCGTAGCTCCGAGAAGAACCGTCCCGCCATCCCGCCGCCCAGCACGTTCGCCAGCACCTTGACCGCCGGGTAGTCCGCGTCGGTGATCGACGGGGCCAGCGCGCCCATGAGGATCTGCGCCTGCGCGCCGGGCACGACGCGTACCTCGCGCCACGGCGCCGCGACGGGGGGCCGCGACGGGGCCGTGGTCGGCGCGGCCCCAGCGGGCATCGGCCCGAAGAGCCGGGTGGCCTGCGCCATCACCTCCGCGGTCTTCACGCGGCCGCTCACCGCCAGCACGAGGCCGCCCGGCACGTAGTGCCGCTTGTAGTGGGCGAGGAGCGCGTCGCGGTCGAGCCGCTCGAGGCTGTCCTTGAGCCCGAGCGGATCCCAGGCGTAGGGGTGCCGGCCGAAGACGCGCGCGCCGAGGGTGTCGAGGGCCACGTCGTAGGGCTTGTCGCCGCGATTGCGCACCTGGCGCAGGAGGAAGTCGCGCACCGCCACCACCACGCCGTCCTTCATGGTGGGCCGCAGGGCCACGTCGGCCACCAGCTCCAGGATCTCCACCCAGTGGCGCGCCAGCGCGGTGGCCGCGATCTCCGAGTAGTCCACGTCGCCGGTGGCCTCGATGCTGCCGCCCATCGCGTCGGCCGCCTCGACGATCTGGCCGCCGTCGCGCGTGGTGGTGCCGCGCACGATCATGAGCTGGACCAGGTTGGAGATGCCCGCGTTCTCCGCGGTCTCCCAGCGCGTGCCCATGCGGACCATCAGGGAGACTCCGACCACCGGGGCGGTGGGATTCTCGCGGACCAGCACGGTGACCCCGTTGGGGAGGCGCGCGCGGCTGACCGCGGGGCTCTGGCCCCACGCGGGCGGCGCGAGCAGCACGATGAGGCCGGCGAGCAGGAGCGCGCGCCGGCGCATCAGCGGGTCCCGGGCTTCGGCACGAAGGCCAGCCGCGCGTAGTCGATGCGCGAGAGATACCGGCGGGCCGCGTCGCGGATCTGCTCGCGGGTGATGCGCCGGAGCCGGTCCACGTAGCGCAGCTCGGCGTCGAGGGTCCAGGTGGTCTCGGCGAGCCCGTAGGCGTAGGCGAGGCCCTCGGAGGTCTCGGTGTCGAAGGCGTGCTGCGCCTCGAACTTGGTGACCGCGAGGCGCCGCTCGTCCTCGGTGGGCCCGCTCTCCTGGATCCGCGCGATCTCCTCGAGGATGATGGCCTCGACCCGCTCGAGATCCTTGGCCTCGAGCTCGGCCCGCAGGCTCACGATGCCGCCCCCCATGAGTGCCGAATAGCTCATGGTCACGGTGGAGACCAGCCGCTCCCGATCGCGCAGCCGCTGGGCCAGGCGCGAGCTCTCGGTGCCCGCGAGGATCGTGGTGAGGAGATCCACCGCGTCGCCCGCGGCGTCGTCGGAGCGCGGGGCCTGCCAGCCGAGGGCCAGGTGGGCCTGCTGCTCGTCGCGCTCCACCGTCTTGCGCACCCCGCCGGTGAGCGGGGCCGGCGCGGGCGCCGGAGTCCCCTTGTAGGCGGTGGCCGGCATGCGCCCGAACGTGCGCTCCACGATGCCGCGCACCGCGACCGGATCCACCGGCCCCGCCACCACCAGCGTCATGTTCTCCGGCACGTAGTAGCGGCGGTTGAAGGCGCGCAACCGCTCCTGGGTGGCCGCCTGCATCGTCTCGCGGGTGCCCAGCACCGGCCGCCCGTAGGGATTGCCCGCGAAGACCAGGCCGTAGAGCTGGCGCACGATCGCCGAGCGCGGGTTGTCCTGCTCGATGCGCGCCTCCTCGAAGATGACCTCGCGCTCGCGGCCGACCTCGTCGGGGACGAAGGTCGAGCGGAAGGCCATGTCGGCGAGGAGCTCGATGCCCGAGGCGGTGGCGTCCCTCGGCAGCACGAGGTAGAACGAGGTGTAGTCGAACGAGGTCACCGCGTTCGAGCGACCGCCCACGCCTTCCACCGTCCGGTCCACGTAGCCGGGTCCGAAGCGGTCGGTGCCCTTGAAGAGCATGTGCTCCTGGAAGTGGGCGTAGCCGAGCTGGTCCGGGGTTTCGTACCGCACCCCGACGCCCACGAAGAGGTAGAGCGCCACGATGTCGGAGGCGCGGTGGTCCTGCACGATGAGCCGCAGGCCGTTGCGCAGCACCTGGCGCGCGGGCGGGGGCAGCTCGGCCTGGGCGGCGTCCGGGGCGGGTGACGCGGAGCGCGCGCCGGAGCCGGCGCAGGCGGAGACGAGCAGGGCCACGGCCAGCCACGGCACCGCGCGCCGCGAGACGGATCGGATCACGGACGCGATTCTACTACGCCGGCGTCCGCGACGGGTCGGGGGACCGCGCCCGGCTCGGGCGCGAAGGTTCGGATCAGATGGTCGGTCCGGCTCGGGTGCACCGAGAGCTGCGTCTCCACCAGGGACGCGGGCACCCGCGCGCGGATGGCGAGCGCGCAGAGCTGGATCAGCTCCTCCGCGGCGGGTGAGACCATCTGCGCGCCGACGAGCCGCTGCGAGTCCTGGTCGAAGATGAGCTTGAAGTAGCCCGCGTCCTCGCCGGTGGTCACGCTGAAGCTGCTGCCCTTCGCGTCGTGGCGGGCCACCGCGGCGTGAATGCCGTGGGCGGGCGCCTCCCCGTAGGCCATGCCGACGAGGCCGACGGGGGGGGTGGTGGAGAGCACCTGGGGGATCACCGCCTCGTCGGCCCGCTCGGTGTCGCCCCGCAGGGCGTTGATCGCCGCGATGTGCCCCTCGTGGGCGGCCACCGTGCTGAGCTGGCGATTGCCCGCCGCGTCGCCCGCCGCGTAGATGTGCGGGACCGAGGTGACGAGGTGCGCGCTCGTGCGCAGGCCGAGCCGGCCCATCTCGAGGCCGATGCGCGCGGCTCCGATGGTCCGAGGGTGGAAGCGGCGCCCGGCCGCGGCGCACACCTGGCGGCTCGTCATCTCGTTGGCCATCCCCGCGCTGTAGAAGGCAATGCGCACGCCGTCGGCGGCCCGGGCGAGGCCGGTGACGTCGGTCTGGAGCCGGAACGTCACCCCGCGCTCCTCCATGCGCTTGCGGAGGTTCCGGGCCACATCCGCGTCGAGGCCGGGGAGGATCTCCGCGTCGCGCGCGAGCACGGTGACGCGGGTGCCGAAGTCGTTGAAGGCCCCCGCCAGCTCGAGCGCCACCGGCCCCGCCCCGACGAAGGTGAGCGAGGGCGGGAACTCGGGGAGGAAGAGGAGCTGGTCGGAGGTGATGAGCAGCTCGCGGCCCGGCACCCCGGGGATGACCG
>CAMLFJ010000227.1 GCA_946479205.1 uncultured bacterium
CCCGAGATCCACGTGCACCTGATCGCGGCGGTCCCTAACGGCCTCACGGTGGAGTACATGCCGTGGACGCTGCGCCTCTACGAGGAAACGCCGAAGATCGAGAACGGCCAGCTCGTGGTGCCGGACAAGCCCGGCCTCGGCCTGGCCTTCGACCAGGCCGCGATCAAGCGCTTCCAGGTCGGGTAATCGAAGGGGGCCTCGACGGTCCCCTCCGAGCCTCCCCCACGGCCCGATTGCGCCGGCGAAGCCGGCGTTCGAACGGAGGCCAAGCCGCCGCGCTCCGGGGGCTCAGACCTCGCCGGTCCAGGAGGGCTCGGCCACCTGTCGCCAGCGAGCCCGGATCCGGTCGATCTCGGCGGCGGGCAGCGGGCCCGCCTCGAGCAGGCGCGCATTCTCCGGCCACCGCTCCGGCCGCTTGGTCCCGACGATCGCGGTGTGCACGCCCGGCGCGGCCAGGGTGAAGCGGAGCGCGATCGAGACGACGCGCTCGGCGTCGCGCACGAACGGGTAGTCGAGGGCGTGCAGCCGCTCCCAGTAGGGCTGGTAGTAGGGCTCGGCGGGCCGGCGCGCGTAACGCCACGCCGCGTTCGCGATCGGCCGCTTCGCGATCACGCCCATTCCCCGCTTCACCGCCGGCGGCAGCGTCAGCTCGAAACATTCCTGGTCCGCGATGCTCACCGAGGTCTGCAGCGTGTCGAAGCGCCCGCACTCCACCGCGAAGCGCGCCGCCGCCCCGTCGCCGCTGTAGCCGATGTAGCGCGTGAGGCCCCGCTCCCGCGCCCGCTCCAGCGCGCCGATGGCGTCGCCCTTCCGGAGGTCGGACAGCTCGCAGCTGTGCAGCTGGATCAGGTCGAGCCGGTCGGTGCGCAGGCGCTTCAGGCTTCGCTCGATGCTCGAGAGCAGCGAGGCCGGGCGCCAGTCTCCCCGGCCGTAGCCGCGCGGGTGGCCGCACTTGGTCAGCAGGGAGATCTCGCTCCGGCGGGCCCCGAGGGCCGAGCCGATCAGGGCCTCGCTGTCCTCGTAGCACTCGGCGGTGTCGATCACGTTGAGGCCGGCGTCGAGCGCGGTGCCGAGCAGGCGCGCGACGGTGCGCGGGCCCGCCCGTTCGTAGCCGATCTCGGAGCCGCCGAAACCGAGGACGCTGACCACCATGTCGGTCTTGCCGAGGCGGCGACGCTCCATCGCGATCGGTCAGAGGGCCTTGGCGGATGACTGGAACTGCATGGCGGGGAGGAGTATACCGTAGCCGAGACGCCCATCACCGAAAGGAGCCTCATGAGCCATTATCACGATCCGGCAGATCTCAAGTTGCTCGGCGAGTTCAAGAAGCTCGCCCCGGCCGAGTTCAAGGGCTTCGTCGAGCTGGATTCCATCGTCGGGCGCGACGACGGGAAGATCCCGCGCAAGTACCGCGAGCTGATCGCGCTCGCGGTGGCGTGCACGACCCAGTGTCCGTACTGCCTCGACGTGCACACCCGGAACGCGAAGAAGGCCGGCGCCACCCGGGAGGAGGTCGTCGAGTCCGCGCTGCTCGCCGCCGCGCTGCGGGCCGGCGCCGCGACCACCCACGGCGCGCTCGCGCTCAAGCTGTTCGACCAGGCCTGAGCGCGGGCGGACGGCCGCGCTCCGCGCCGGCTCAGGCCGAGCGGAGCGCGGCCTCGTCCCGCTCCATGCGGGCCCGCATCCGGGCGCGCAGACCCTCCACGATGTGCGCGGGCGCGGTCTCGGGCGAGCCCGACCGGAACGGCGGCTGCGGATCGTACTCGATGCCGAGCTGGATGGCCTGGGCCACGTCGTCGCCCGCGATACGGGCGGCGAGCGTCAGCGCCATGTCGATGCCCGAGGACACCCCCGCCGCGGTGATGATCTTGCCCTGCTCCACCACGCGCTTGAGCGTCGGCCGCGCGCCGTAGGCGGGCAGGCGGTCGAGCGACATCCAGTGCGTGGTCGCCTCGAGGCCCTTCAGGAGGCCGGCGGCGGCCAGCAGCATCGAGCCGGTGCAGACCGACGTGGTCCACTGGCTCGTCTCGTGCGCCGCGCGGATCCAGTCCAGCAGCGGGTTCGGGCTCTCGAGCGCGCGGGTGCCGAAGCCGCCCGGCACCATGAGCACCTCCGGACGCGGCACCGCGGCGAGCGCCTCGTCGGCGATCAGGGCGAGCTGGCGATTGTCGGTGCGATACGGGCCCGGCGTCACCGCGACGAAGCGCACCCGCGCGCCGGGCAGGCGCGAGAGCACCTCGTAGGGGCCGATGGCGTCGAGCGCGGTGATGCCCTCGAAGAGCGGGATGGCGATGTCCATGGTCCTGTCTCCTGTGATGGCGGCCGTCACGAGACGGCGCGGAAGTGGCGGCGGTACTGGCCCGGGGTGACCCGGACGCCGCGGCGGAACGCCCGGTGCATGGTCTCGACGCGCGCGAAGCCGCACGCGGCCGCGACCTCGGCGACGCTGGCCTCCGCGGTCTCGAGCAGCCGGCGCGCGCCCTCGACCCGCTGCGCCTCCACGTAGGCCGCGGGCGTCGTGCCGATCTCGCGACGGAAGGCGCGCGCGAAGTTGCGCGGGCTCATGCCCGCGCGCCGGGCGAGCGCGGGCACCGAGAGATCGTCGCCCAGGTGATCGGCGATCCACGTCTGCAGCTCGCGCAGGCCCCGCCGCTCGGCCACCTGCGCGGAGAGCTGCACGCTGAACTGCGACTGCCCGCCCGACCGGCGCAGGAACATCACGAGCCAGCGGGCCACCGAGAGGGCCAGGTCTCGCCCGCCGTCCTCCTCCACCAGCTCGAGCGCCAGATCCATGCCCGCGGTGACGCCGGCGGAGGTGGAGACCTTGCCGTCACGGACGAAGATCGGATCGCGCTCCACCCGGGCCTTCGGGTACCGCTGCTGGAGCGCGTCGCACACCGCCCAGTGGGTGGTCGCACGGCGGCCGTCGAGCAGCCCGGCCTCGCCCAGGAGGAACGCGCCGCTGCAGACCGAGGTCACGCGACGGGCCCGCAGCGCGGTGCGGCGGATCCACGATACGAGCCGGGCGTTCCGCATGGCGGCCCGGGTGCCCTCGCCCCCCGCGATCAGCAGCGTGTCCACCGGCCCGGTGGCCTGGCGGATGCCGCGGCCGGCCAGCAGGGACAGCCCGCTCGAGGTCGAGACCGCGCCGGCCTCCGGCGCCAGCACCGAGATCTCGTAGCGCGGACCCCGGCCGGACGACAGCCGGTTGGCGAGCGCGAACACCTCGAGCGGGCCGGTGACGTCGAGCACCTGCGCGTCGGGGAACATCAGGATCCAGACCGGCAACGGCGGGCGCAGGCTTCCCGGTCGCATGGCCAGAGCATGCCCGCGGAAGCGTCTGGCCGCAATGACAACGAAATGACGAATCCGGCCAGAGCCCCCGCCGGGACGGGGCGGGACGGGCCTAGAGCGCGCGGGCCGCGGCCAGGATCTCCTCGTCGCTCGGGAACTTGGAGAGATCCTCGATCCGCTCCACGGCCTCGATCTGCCGCCACCGGACGATCCCCCTCCGGTCGATGAGAAAGTGCCCGGTCAGCTGCATGCCGTGCGCGGCCACGATCTGCTGGTCGACCTCGGTCGGCTCGAACCCCTCCCGCTTGTTCAGGATGTCCATCGCCACGAACGGGTTCTCCGGTGTCGGGAGCTCTCCGGTGGGATTGATCCGGGCGGCGTGCATCTGGCCCATGGTGACTGTCCCCTGCGACCACGAGGCCTTCGACTCGTCCTCGACGATCACGCCGGCCGGCACCCCGAACGCTCGATGCGTCGCCGCCTCCGGGTCGGCCGCGAGGAGCACGCGCGCGGGGCGATAGTTGAAGTAGAGTCGCGCGCGCGTCAGCGGGGTATTCACCACCGCCATCGTCTCCACGCCCATCGCCTTCAGCTTCTCCTGCGTGGTACCGAGCTGCACGACCTGGCGCCGGCAGAACGGGCAGTGCAGACCCCGGAACAGGCCGATCAGGACCGGGCTGCGCCCGCGATAGTCGTCGAGTGAGATCTGGCCGTCTCGATTGACCGCGGGCAGCGCGAAGTCGGGAGCGGGATCACCTTCGCCAAGGGGCTTGGGAGTCATGAGCAGTGTTCCTTTCTATTTCGCGTCAATCCAGGAACGGCAGCACCACGAGCGCGTCGGGCTCGAGCCCGGCCCGCTCGCAGATCGCCTGGGCTTTCAGGAGGAACTCTTCCGCCCGGGCCTCGTCGCCCAGGTCCAGGTGCACGGTGGCGAGGCCATCGTAGCAGGGAAACAGCAGCTGCGGCTCGTCGGCCTCCTCGGCGAGCGCGAGCGCTTCCTGGTAGTGCGCGATCGCGCGCGTCGGATCGCCGTGACACTGGTAGATCTGGCCGAGCACGATGAGGGGCACCGCGAGGTGGTCGAGCTGCCCGAGGCGCCGGTCGAGATCGATCGCGGCGTGCGCGGCGCCGACGCCCTGCTCGTCGCAGCGGTTGGTGAGCGCGCAGTAGGCGACCGCGAGATTCGCGTAGAGGCGCGACTGGAACCCGAGGTCGCCGATCTTCTTGGCCATCTCGAGGCCGGCCGCGCAGGTCTCGATCGCCCGCGCCGGATCGAGCGTGCTGTAGAGCACGCTCAGGTTGGCGAGCCCGCGACAGGCCGCCTGCAGCAGCTCGTGCTCCCGGGCGAGGGCCACGCTGCGCTCGATGTGCTCGACCGCCTCTTCCAGCCGGCCCAGGCGGGCCAGGGCCACCCCGAGGGTGTTGTGGCTCTGCGCGGCGGCGGTCGCCGCTTCGACACGCCCGGCCGCGCCGAGCGCGGGATCGACGGCGAGACGCTCGGCGTGGAGCCGGGCCTGCTCCGCCCACTCGACGGCCCGCTGGCTCTCGCCGCTGCGGAAGGCCAGCCGGCCCATCTCCTGGTAGAGGTGCGCCCCCTCGATGTGCTCGCGATCGGCGCCGAGCAGGGCGAGGCCGGTCTCGAAGCACTGGAGCGCCCGCGCCCGCGCGCCCGCGTCCCAGTGCAGACCCCCCATCTTCCGAAGGACCCGCGCCTGCGCGGGCGCGTCCGCCGCCGCGCGATACCCGGCCTCGACGAGCTCGTACTCGCCGAGGGCGGCGGCCCGCCGCCCGGTCGGGCCGAGCAGATCGGCCATGCGCTCCCGGGCCACCAGCCGCTCGGCGTCGACGTCGTCGCAGTGCTCGAGCGCGTCGAGAACCCGCCGGTAGTGCCCGATCGCATCCGCGTTGGCGTACACGCCGCGCGCCCAGTCGCCAGCCGCCATCAGGTAGCGCGCACCGCGTCGCTTGTCGGCGCCGAGGGACCAGTGGTGGCCGAGCGTCTCCAGCCGCTCGAGGTTCTCCGGAGCGCCCGCGTTCTCCGCCTCGAGGACCGTGCCCACCCGGGTGTGCAGCTCGGTTCGCCGCGCCACGAGGATGTTCTGGTACACGATCTCCTGGAGGAGCCCGTGGCGAAACCGATGATCCGGTCCCGGGGTGACCAGGTCGGCGCGCACGAGCGCGTCGAGGGCCGCGTCGACCCCGGCGGGCTCGGCCGAGGCCGCCCGGAGCAGCGACACCTCGAAGCGCGGGCCGATCACCGCCGCCTCCTGGATGACCCGGCGCTCGGTGGGGTCGAGGCGGTCCAGGCGCGCGAGCAACAGCCCGTGCAGCGTGGACGGCACCTGCGCGGCCCCGGCCTCCGCGGCGCAGCGCCACGTCAGGCCGGCGCGGACCAGCACGCCCGCCGCGACCAGCGCGCGCACCACCTCCTCGAGGTACAGCGGGTTGCCCCCGGCCCGCTCCAGGATCAGGTTGCGCAGCTGCTCCGGGAAGAGCGCCGTCGCGTCCCCGAACCAGGCGGCCAGGAGATCCTCGCTGCCCGCCCGTGACAACGGCATGACCTCGATCGCGGTGTGCGGGGCCCGGCTGGTGCCGAGCGAGTCCGGCTCGAGCGTCGGCCGATACATCAGGAGCAGCAGGAGCGGGTGCTCGGCGAGACCGTCCGCGACCGCGCCCAGCAGCTCGATGGAGGCGGCGTCGGCCCAGTGCAGGTCCTCGACGACCAGCACCAGC
>CAMLFJ010000228.1 GCA_946479205.1 uncultured bacterium
CGAGCGCGCGCAGCCGCGCGGCGAGGCGCTCCCGGTGGTCGCCCTGGATCTCGACCACCCCGTCCTTCAGGGTGCCGCCGGCGCCGCAGAGCCGCTTCATCTCGGAGAGGCGCGCCTCGAGCGCGGGCCCACGCTCGGGTAGCCCGTGGATCACGGTCACGGTCTTGCCGTTGCGCCCTCCGCGGTCGCGGAAGAGCCGGACGACGCCGTCGCGCGGAACGGGCGGAGCAGCCATCGCCAGAATCTAGCAGAAGGGGAGGAGCCTCGTGAAGATCACCGACGTCACGCTCACGCTGTTCGCCTGGGACAACATTCCCGCCACCACGTATGGCCGGCATACCGGGAAGTTCGGCGGCCAGAGCCAGCTCGGCCTGCTCACCCTCCGCACCGACGAGGGCGCGGAGGGCCACGCCTTCCTGGGCTCGGCGAGCCGGGGCGCCCAGTACGACGCCGAGTCGCTGATGAGCGCGCTCAAGCCCCTCGTGATGGATCAGGATCCCCTCGACCGCGAGCGGCTCTACCAGGCTTTGCTCTCGCGCAGCCGCCAGACCACGTGGCGCGCGATCGGCGCGGTGGACGTGGCGCTGTGGGATCTCGCGGGCAAGGTGACCGGGCTGCCCATCCACCGGCTGCTCGGCTCCTACCGCGATCGCCTGCCCGCCTACGCGAGCTCCGCGGTGCTGCCCTCCAAGCTGGCCTACGCGGAGGAGGCGGCGCGCTTCAAGGGCTCCGGCTGGACCGCCTACAAGATCCATCCGCCGACCGATCCCAAGCTCGACATCGAGATCTGTGAGGCGGTGCGCGGGATGGTGGGCGACGCCTTCACGTTGATGCTCGATTCGACCTGGGCTTACGACTACCCGGCCGCGATCAGGGTGGGCCGCGCGGTCGAGCGGCTCGGCTACTACTGGTACGAGGACCCGCTGCCCGACGACGATCTCTACAACTACGTCAAGCTCAAGCAGCACCTGTCGATCCCGATCCTCGCCACCGAGTACGTGCCGGGCGGCTTCACCGCCTACGCGCCCTGGCTCGTCGCCCGCGCGACCGACTACCTGCGGGGCGACGTGGCGGTGAAGGGGGGAATCTCGGCGCTCGTGAAGACCGCGCACCTCGCCGAGGGCTTCCACATGAACTTCGAGATCCACCACGGCGGCAACTCGCTCAACAACGTGGCCAACCTCCACGTGGCGATGGCGATCCGCAACTGCGAGTTCTTCGAGGTGCTGCTGCCCGCGGAGGCCCAGAAGTACGGGCTCGTCGGCGACATCGAGGTGGACTCGCACGGCCTGGTGCACGCGCCGACCGCGCCCGGCCTGGGCGCCCAGATCGACTTCGCGCTGATCGAGCGCAAGAAGCTCGCGACGCTGACCTAGTCGAGCTCGGCGACCACCGCGGTGAGGGCGGCCGCCGCGTGGTGCAGCGCGGCGGGCTCGAGCGTCTCGAGCGCGTCGGCGCTCGTGTGGTAGGTGTCGAACGGGGGCGGGCGGCGGATCAGGCTCCGCACGCTGGAGCGTACCGGGCTCAGCACGAAGCGGCGCAGCGCGTCCGCGTGGGCCGCCGGCACCATGGTGAAGCCGTAGGCCGGGATGCCCGCGGCCGCGAAGGCCCGGTGATCGCTGCCGAAGACCGGGATGCGCCCGACGATCTGATAGCCCGCTTCGCGGGCGCGCCCGACGGACTCCAGCGCGGCGGTGACGCCGCCGAGGAACGGGGTGGGCTCGCCCACGTCCCAGAGCGCCACCGTGTCGCCGATCCCGCACAGCTCGAGGCTCAGCACCCCCGCGACGTCGCTGAGCGGCGTGTCCTCCACGTAGGCGCGTGCGCCCAGGTAGTCGATCTCCTCCGCGGCGGTGAAGAGCAGGCGCACCCGCCAGCCGCGCGGGATCCGGGCGGGCAGGCGCGGGATCAGGTGGAGCAGGATGCCGACCGCGGCCGCGTTGTCGTTGGCCCCCGGGCTGCCGGGGACCGCGTCGTGATGCGCGCACAGCACCAGCACGCGCGGGCCCTCGCCGAGCTCGACCGCGAAGGTATCGCCCCGGCCCTCGGGACGGGTGAAGCGATGGCGCGAGAACGCGATGCCGCGGTACTGGAGATAGCGGGGCAGGGCCGCCTCCCGTGCCGCGTTGTCGCGGCCGCACAGCAGCCGGGTGAGCGCGGCGGGCGAGTCGTCGCCCACCAGCACCGTCTCGAGCGGGGCGGGGGGCGCGATGGGGCCGCCGGGGCGGCGGTTGAGCCACCGCCCCAGCGATCGCAGCAGGAGCCGGGCCGCGGTCTGGGCGACCGAGCTCAGTTGAAGACGACCACGCCGCGGGCGACCTGACCGGTCCGCAGCGCGGTGAAGCCCTCGTTGATCTCGTCGAGCTTGTAGGTGCGGCTGACCAGCTCGTCGATCTTGAGCCGCCCGTCGAGATAGAGATCCACCAGCTTCGGGAAGTCGATGTTGGGCCGCACCGAGCCGTACATCGTGCCCTTGATCGTCTTCTCCTGGAGCGCCATGTTGTAGGGCGTGATCGGCGCCCGCACGTTGAGCGCGGCCATGCCCACGATCACCGCGGTCCCGCCCGGCCGGATGCCCTCCACGATCTGCAGGGTGGTGGCCTCGCCCCCGATGGCGTCGAAGGCGTAGTCCACCCCGCGCCCGCCCGGGGTCAGCTCGCGCACGCGGTCCACCACGTTCTCGTTCTTGGCGTTGATGGTGTGGGTGGCGCCGAAGTCCTTGGCGTAGGTGAGCTTGCTGTCGAGCAGGTCGGCGGCCACGATGATGCCGGCCCCGGCCAGCTTCGCGCCCTGCACCACGTTGAGCCCCACCCCGCCGCAGCCGATGACGAGCACCGAGGCGCCCGCCTCCACCTCTGCGCAGCGGGTGACCGCGCCGACGCCGGTGGGCACGCAGCAGCCCATGAGCGCGGCCTGCGGCCACGGCATCTCCTTGCGGATCGGCACCAGCATCTCGGCCGGGCACACCACCTGCTCGGAGAAGGTCCCGATGCGCGCCATCTGGAAGATGTCCTGCCCGTTCCGCTTGAGCCGGAAGGTGCCGTCGAGCATGCCCCAGCGCGGCGAGGCGTGGCCGTCGCAGAGGATCGAGCGGCCCATCGAGCAGTAGAGGCAGTGGCCGCACTGCGGACGGAACGAGAAGATGATGTGATCGCCCGGCTTGACGTTGGTGACGCCCGGCCCGACCTCCTCCACCATGCCGGCCGCCTCGTGGCCCAGCACCATCGGCAGGGGCGGTGTCCAGTCCCCGTTCATGATGTGCCAGTCGCTGTGGCAGATGCCGGCCGCCTTCACCTTCACGCGCGCCTCGCCGGCTTTCGGTCCTTCCTGGGAGAGGTCGACCACTTCGAGCGGAGTATTGGCCTTGTAGAGGACGGCGGCTTTCAAGGGTTCTCCTCCTTACTTTCCTCTCCCCTCAGGGGAGAGGGCAGGGTGAGGGGTGGTGTGGCGAAGCTACGGAACGGCGGTGACGTCCACCTTCACCTCGGTCGCCACCGCGACCGTGCGATAGAGCGGTCAGCGGTCCCGCCACGTCTCGACCAGCGCCTGCGCGGCGGCCTGGTCCACCCCGCGCATCTCGAACGTCACGTGGATGGCCTGGAAGCGGTTGGGCGCCGCGTTGCTGCGGATGCCCTCGATCACCACCTCCATGCTCCGGAGGGAAACCCCGGTGTCGTGGGCGTGCTTCTCGATGAGGGTCACCCCGCAGGACGAGATGCCGGCCAGGAAGGCCTCGCCGTTGGTGATCGCCTCGTTGGGGCCGGACGGCGAGTCGAGCACGAAGTGCTGGTGTCGGGCACTGTTCAGCGAGCGGCCGAGCACGCCGCTCGAGCCGGACCGCACCGTGTCGATCTTGACGCCGTCCGCCATGCTTCCTCCGGATGGGACCCAGCGCTGCGCGCCCGATGATGCGGTGGGGCGGTGGCCCTGTCAAGCGCGGTATCATCGGCCGACATGCTTGGGGGCGCCCTGACGGGGCTACGCTGGTCGCACCTGTTCTTCCTGCTCTCCACGTGGGCGGTGGTGTCCATCGTGGCCCTGCTGGTGGTGGGGCTCGCGTGGTCGCTGCGGCTCAAGCCGCAGGCGATCGAGGACGCGCGCGCCCAGCGCCAGGACGTGGTGCGGGTGCTCGCGCGGCTGGCCGACGCGCAGGCCCGCGACAAGCTCGACGCCCTCGGGCCGCTCGCCGCCTACTTCGCCCAGAGCTGGGCCTCCCACGAGCCGCGCGCGCTCCAGCGCGAGATCGACGCCATGCGGGCGCTGCTGCGCATGCAGACCCTCTTCGTGGTGTCGCCCGACGGCCGGCCGCTCGCCTTCAGTCCGATCACCGGGCCGGACGGCGCCTCCAACCTCGACCTGCGCTACGCGGACCGGCCGCTGCTGCAGGAGGCCATTCGCGTCCGGGGCCCCGCGGTGTCCGGCATCATCTTCGGCCGGGCCTCCCGCGATTTCATCGTGGGCGCCGCGGTGCCGATCAAGCTGGACGAGCAGATCGTGGCCTACCTGATCGGGAGCATCCGGCTGCAGGCCTCCATGGAGACCCTCGAGCAGGCGGGTCCCGGGGGCTGGCTGGTCATGATCGACGCGGGCAAGCAGGCCATCTATCTCGACCGGAAGAGCGGCCAGCTCACCCAGGAGGACTGGAAGAGCCACCCCTTCGTGGAGGAGCTGAGCCGCCGTCAGCCCGACGGCCTCGCCTCGCTGGGCGACGAGGAGTGGCTGCTCACCCGGGCTGTGATGCCCACGCTCAAGGTCGACCTCGTCCTCGCGGCCTCGGTGCACCAGATCCTCGAGAGCCAGCGGGCGGTGCTGCTGACCCTGGTGGCCACCCTGCTGGTCTCGGTGGCCATGAGCCTGGCCGTGAGCACGGTGACCGCCGTCCGCTTCGTCCGGGAGCAGCAGGCGGCCGCGCTCAAGACGCGCGCGGGGACGGGGGGTTAGGGCGTCCCGGGGGGCCGTTTCACACTCGGCCGGCCGCGGTGTCTCATGGACAGAGTGATGGCAGAGGACGCGTTCGAGGCGGTGGTGGGAGCTCACCACGCGGAGATCCGGCGCTACCTGCTGCGGATCACGGCGCGGGGCAGCGACGCCGACGATCTCTCGCAGGAGACCTTTCTTCGCGCGTTCCGGGCGTATCGCGCCTTGCCGCCGGGGTCGAACGTGCGCGCGTGGCTCTTCACGATCGCCACGAACCTCGGTCGCAATCACTTCCGCGCGCAGGGCCGGCGGCGCCGGGCCTACGCGGCGGCCGCGATGGAGATGAGGCCGGACGCGCCGGATCGGGCCGACGGCCAGGTGATGGCCGAGGAGGCGCGCGATCGGCTGGAGCGGGCGGTGGGCGAGCTACCCGGGAAGCAGCGGCTGGCGTTCATCATGAGGAAAATGCACGAGCTCGAATACGCGGAGATCGGGGCGAGCCTCTCCTGCTCGGAGGAGAGCGCCCGCGCCCACGTCTTCCAGGCCCTCCGCAAAGTGCGGCGGAGTCTCGACGGTCATCTCCCGCTCGGAATGGAGTCCCGGTCATGAGCCCTCAGCATCTCCAGTGCCGCGCGATCGAGCCGGACCTCCTGAGCGTCGCCGCCGGGGAGGCGGGATCCGCCGCGGCCGGACGCGTGGAAGCCCACGTCGCCACCTGCGGCCTTTGCCGGGAGGAGCTCGCGAACTACCGCGCCCTCGAGGGCATGATGGACACGCTGCGGCGCGCGCCGCTCCGCGACGACGACGCGACCCTCGCGCGCGCGCAGCTCGCCTCGCGGCTCTCGGACCTGCGCTCGCGCCTGGTCGGCTTCGGGATCTTCCCGTCGCCGCTGGGGCGCATCCTCATCGGCCGCTCCGAGCAGGGCGTGGCCCTGGTGCAGTACCTGCCCGCGGATGGCTCGCTGTCCGCGCACGTGCGTCGACTCCTGGGCGAGGACGCGGTGGAGGATCGCGAGGCCACGGAGGGGCTCCGGGCGGAGCTCGTGGAGTATCTCGAGGGCCGGCGCGCCCGGCTCGACTGGCCGCTCGACCTGCGCC
>CAMLFJ010000229.1 GCA_946479205.1 uncultured bacterium
CGTGCGCCACGCCCTTCGCCGCGCTCGCGACGCTGGCCGCGCTCCACATGAGCCGGCGCGACGGGCTCGCGCTCATCGGGATCGCCTGGCTCGCCGATCAGGCGGTGGGCTACGGGATGCTCGGTTATCCGCGCACCGCCAACAGCTTCGCCTGGGGCGTGATCCTGGGCGTGGGCGCGTTCGTGGCATTGCTCGCGGCCCAGGCGCTGGCCGGGCGGCTGCGTGACCGCGGCGCGGTGCTTGCGGGCGGGCTGGCCTTCGCGGGCGCGTTCGTGGCCTACGAGGGGGTGCTCGTCGCCGCGACCGCGGTGCTGGCGAGCGGCGCGGAGGCGTTCTCGCTGCCGATCGTCGGCTGGGTGCTCCGCGTGAACCTGCTCTCGCTCCTGGGGCTGCTGATCCTCTACCGGCTCGCGGTCTGGATCGGGCTCGTGACGCGGGCGCCTCTCGGGGCGCGGGCCACCGTCACCGCGGGCTGATCCGGTGAGCGCCACCGGCAAGCTGGACCGGCCGGGCGGATCGCTATACTTCGAGGTCATCGACGCGACCCCGCCGTGGGCGGGGGAGGCGCCGCTGATCGTCTTCCACCATGGGATCGGCGCCACCGCCGAGGTGTGGGCCGAGTGGCTCCCCGCGCTGCTGGACCGCTATCGCGTCGCCCGCTTCGACATGCTGGGCTTCGGCCGCTCCGGCGTGCCGGGGCCGGGCTTCCGCTGGTCGCTCGAGGGGCTGATGGCCGACGCGCTCGAGGTCGCGCGCGCCGCCGGCGCCGAGCGCTTCCACTTCGTCGGCGAGTCGGTCGGGGGCACCGTCGGCCTCCTGCTCGGGAGTCGGCGTCCGGCCGCCCTGCTGAGCCTGACCGTCTCGAACGCTTCGCACCGCGGCGGCTCGATCCAGCGCGCGCGGGAGTGGCGCGAGTTCATCCGCGCCAACGGGATGGCCAAGTGGGGCGAGATGATGGCCCCGCTGCGCCTCGACCGCGACCGGGTCTCCCCCGCCCAGTACCGCTGGTTCGAGGAGGCCCAGGCCCGGTGCTCCGCGGACTCGGTGCTCGACCTGGCCGACGTGCTCATCGGGACCGATCTCTCGTCCGATCTCGGCCGCATCCCGGTGCCGACGCTGCTGCTGGCGCCCGGGCGCAGCCCGTTCGTACCGCTCGCGGTCATGGAGGCGATGCACGCGGGCATCGCGGGCTCGGAGCTCCAGGTCTTTCCGGACGCGCGGCACGGCCTGCCGTGCTCGCACGGCCCCGCGTGCGGCCGCGCGCTCCGCGCCTTCCTCGATCGCCGCGCCGGCTAGTCCGATGGCGGTCTCCCCGGCCGTCGCGGAGACGACGGACGCGCTGCTCGCCGCTCTGCTCGGCGCGCTCGACCGCGTGGAGTGGGCGCAGCGCCACCTCTTCCCGCCGCGGGCCCTCGAGCTGGCCGATCGCCTGGCTCCGCACGCCGAGCTTCTGGCCGGGCCGCTGGGCGCGCTCGAGGCGGCCCCGTGGCCCGAGGACCTGCGCCTGCTCCGCGAGCGGCTCGCCCAGGTCACCCGGCAGGCCATCGAGCTGATCGGCGCCTTCGCGTCCGCGGCCCAGTCCGGCGAGCCGATCGGGCTCTACCGTGCCCTGCGCCGCCTGGCCCCGCTCCAGGAGGCGCTCTACCCGCTCGCCCCGGTGCTGGATCCGGTCAGCCGCTGGTTCCTCGAGCCGGGCCGCCGCGGGGACGACGTGCTGGTCCGGCGCCTGCGCGACGCCGCCCTCCGCGACGACGGCGCCCGGGTCGGCGTGCTGCACGCGCGCAACGATTATGTAAGCCACGGCGGGGGCAGCCGCGGCGGCTTCTCGCTCTACGTTCCGGAGACGTGGGAGGCGAGCAGGCCGCCGGCGCCGCTGGTGGTGGCCCTGCACGGGGGCAGCGGCCACGGCCGCGACTTCCTGTGGGCCTGGCTGCGGGAGGCGCGCTCGCGCGGCGTGCTGGTGCTGTCGCCGACCGCGCTCGAGCGCACGTGGTCCATCATGGGCGGAGAGGACGTGGACGCGCCCCGGCTGCGGGCGGCGGTCGAGGACGTCGCCGCGCGCTACCACGTGGACCGCGCGCGCGTCCTGCTCACCGGCATGTCGGACGGCGCGACCTACGCGCTGCTCTGCGGGCTCGCGGAGGGCATGCCCTTCACCCACCTGGCGCCGGCCTGCGGCGTGCTCCATCCGTTCCTGCTGGCCCGCGGCGACATCCAGAACGCGCGCGGACGGCCGATCTACCTGGTGCACGGCGCACTCGACTGGATGTTCCCGGTGCAGACCGCGCGCATGAGCCGGGACGCGCTCCAGATGGCGGGAGCCGAGGTCGTCTACCGCGAGATCGAGGACCTCTCGCACACGTATCCGAGGGACGAGAACCCGCGGATCCTCGACTGGCTCGCCCGCGGCTGATAAGGGCCCATCTGCTTCGTTGGCGCCCTCGGCCGCACGCTCAACGTAGAGAGACTACGCCTCGCGTGCGGCCGTCGGGCGCCGCCTCGCAGCTGGACCCTTCTCAGCCGCGGGCGCGGTTGCTAGGCCGTGGGCAGAGGCGCGGCGAAGCGGTTGATCGGAAGCGGCGTGGTCACCGCGCCCCGGCACGCCGCGGCGACGAAGGGCGCCAGGCGCCCGGCCAGCGCCCAGGCCTCCGCGGCTCGCTCGCGGTGGCGGTCGGCCGCCTCCTGGGCGCGGGCGTAGATGCGCGCCTCGTCCACCGTGGTCACGCGGCCTCGCTCGAGGACCACGCGACCGTCCACCAGGACGGTGTCCACGCTGGCCCCGGTCTCGGCGTAGACCAGCGCCTTCACCGGATCGGAGAGGGGACGGAGGAAGATCGAGTCGGTCCGGAGGAGCACGACGTCGGCCTTGCGCCCCGGTGCGAGGCCGCCCAGCTCTCCGGACTGGCCCATCACCCGCGCGGTGCCGGACGTGGCGAGGCCCCAGACCGTGTCGGCGTCGAGCCAGCGGGTGGTCTCGTGCGGGAAGCGCACCGTGCTGATGATCGAGGCGATGCGCAGGGCCTCGAAGAGGTTCTGATTGTCGGCGCAGGTCGATCCGTCGGTGCCGAGGCCCACCGGCAGGCCGCGGTCCAGCATCTCGCGCACCGGCGCGATGCCCACGCCCAGACGGAGGTTGCTGCCGGGATTGTGGGCGATCGCAGCGCCCGCGTCGGCCAGCATCCGGAGATCGGCATCGTCGAGCCAGACCGAGTGGGCGCCCACGAAGCCGGGCCCGAGCACTCCGTGGTCCGCCAGCCGGGCCACGATGCTCTTGCCCCAGCGCCGCCGGCTCTCGACCACCTGCACCCTGGACTCGGCCAGGTGGGTATGGATGCCGACGCCGTACTCCCGCGACAGGGCGGCGCAGCCGTCGAGCAGGTCGTCCGTGGCCTGGTTCGGGATGGTGGGCGCCACCGCCACACGGATCCGCCCCTCGGCGCTGCCGTGCCACCGGCGGATGGCCCGCTCGGTCAGGTCGAGCAGGCCCTTGGTGGGCGCCGGCCGGATATCCTCGACCGTGCGGCGCAGGTCCGGGGGCAGGAGATCGCCGAGGCCGGGGACGGTCTGGTAGAAGACGACGTCCGCGACGGCCGGTGCCAGCACCACGCGGACCCCGACGTCGGTGTACGCCTGCACCACCGCCGCGAAGGTCTCGTCGGTGATCGCGGGCACCGCGATGTAGAGATCGTAGGCGCTCGTGCAGCCCGTCTTGAGCATCTCGATGGCGCCAATGGCCGCCGAGATGTACTCGTCGTCTGGCGTGCGAAATCCAGAGTTTGCGGGCGAGTAGGTCAGCAGATCCTCGAGCGTGAAGTTCCCGACCCGTCCGCGGGCGAGGTGGCTGGCCGCGTGCGTGTGCGCATTGCCCATGCCGGGGAGCACGATGCGGTCGGCGGCATCGATCACCCGGGCACCGGGCGGGGGGGTGAGCGCCGGCCCCATGGCGGCAATCCGGTCGCCCTCGATGAGCACATCCGCGCGCTGGAGCCCCGCCGGCGTCCCGGTCAGGACCCGACCGCCGCGAATCAGGGTTGCCATGGCCGCCTCCTCAGACCGCGCCGGAGCTCGACAGGGACTGCGCGGTCGCGTCGTCGTCGAGATGAGTCACGCAGTTGAGCCGCCGCACGCGCCACGGCGCGGGGTGCTCGATGATCGTGACCGCCGTATTTTCCCAGCGCTCGGGGACGTCCAGGCCGTCGGGCAGGATCAGGTGGCGGGCGGCCAGGGAGCGGCAGACCAGGCCGTGCGTGACGACGGCGAGGTGCCCGCCGGTCGCGGTGGCGCGCTCCTGCACCAGCGCCCAGGCCCGGTCGACCCGGGCGTGGAAGACCTCCCAGGTCTCCCCGTTGGGCGGGGCGTAGTCGGGCTCGAACATGTCGAAGCCCAGCTCGGCATACGGGGTGCCCCGAATGTCGCCGAAGTTGCGCTCCTGGAGCAGGGGATCGTGGCGGACCGGCAGCCCGGTGACGCGCGCCAGCCGCTCCGCGGTCTGCGCGGCGCGCGCGTAGTCGCTCGACAGGATGGCGCCGATGCCCTCGTGCTCGAGTCGCCGGGCCAGGCGCTCGGCCTGAACGAGGCCGCGCGGGGAGAGCGGGTTGTCGGGGAGCTGGACGGTGCGCGAGGCGTTGCCGAGCGTCTCGCCGTGCCGGATCAGGAAGATCAGATCACGCTCTCGCCGCGCAGGCCCTGGATGTCCGTCGGGGAGTAGCCGAGCCCGGCCAGGATCTCGGCGGTGTGCTGGCCGAGCCTGGGCGCGGTCCGTCGCACCGCCACGTCGCTCCCGGACAGGCGGATCGGGGTGCGGATGTGGGGGACGCGGCCCAGCTCGGCGTCGTCCGCGTGGACCACCATCTCGCGGTGCTGCACCTGGGGGTCCGAGAAGAGCTGCTCGTAGTTGTAGACGGGCCCGCAGGGCACGCCCGCGTCGTCGAGCACCTTGGTCCAGTGCGACGTCGGCGCGGTCGCCAGCACCGCGGTGATCTCCTTCTCGAGCGCGAAGCGGTTCTTCCGCCGCTCCGGGGAGCGCGCGAAGCGCGGGTCCTCGAGCCACTCCGGGTGGCCGAGCGCGCGCGCGCAGCGCTGCCAGATGGACTGGCCGGCGGCGCCGATCATCATGTAGCCGTCCTTGGTCTCGAACCGCTGATAGGGCGCGTTCTGGCGATGGCGCGAGCCCATGCGGACCGGCTCGACGTGGTCGGCCAGCCAGCCCGCGCTGGTCCACGAGGAGAAGCCGACCGCGGTCTCGAGCAGCGAGCACTCGACCTTCTGGCCCTGGCCGGTGCGCTGCCGCTCGTAGAGCGCGGCGAGGACGCCCTGGGCGCCCCACATGCCGGTGCCGAGATCGCAGATCGGCAGGCCCACCGAGGTGGGCGGGCCGTCGGGCTCGCCGGTCACGTGCATGATGCCGCCCATGCCCTGGGCGATGAGGTCGAAGCCGCCCTTCTCGCGGTAGGGGCCGTCGGAGCCGAAGCCGGAGAGCTGGGCGTAAATCAACCGTGGGTTCAACCGGTTCAAAGTCTCCCAGCCGAGCCCGGCCCGATCCATGACGGTGGGGCGGTAGTTCTCCACGAGCACGTCCATGGCGGGGATCAGCTTGAGGAAGATCTCGCGGCCGCGCGCGCCCTTGTAGTCGAGCGTGAGGCTCTTCTTGTTGCGGTTGATGTAGCGGAAGTAGGGATTGCGCTCGCTGCCGTCGCCCATACCGCGGGAGGAGTCGCCCGCGCCGGGCCGCTCCAGCTTGATCACGTCGGCGCCCATGTCGGCCAGGATCATCGTGCAGAAGGGGCCCGCCATGTGCTCGGTCATATCGAGCACCTTCACGCCGTCGAGCGGGCCCCGCGGGTTGCGATCAGCCATGGTGGGTCGTGCCTCCGGCAATCTAGCGCGTGTTGTTACCTGTTAGATCTCTCGCGTGGCCCAGCACGTGGGCCACCGCGATCTGGTGGAAGACGGTGGCGAGCGGGCCGACCACGCCCCCCGCCGAGCGGATGCG
>CAMLFJ010000230.1 GCA_946479205.1 uncultured bacterium
GTGCTCGAGACCCGCGTGGTCGACGCACGTCCCGGCGCGGTACTCCTCGAGCAGAGCCCGTTTCATCCGGGCGGCGGCGGCCAGCTCGCCGACCGCGGGGTCCTGCGCTGGAACGGCGGTGAGGTTCGGGTCAGCGGGATCGAGGCCGCGAGCGGCCGGTACTGGCACCTCCTGGGCGAGCCGGTGGAGATGGCGGGCCGGGTCGAGGCGGTGGTGGACGCGGGGTTCCGGTCCATGATGGCCCAGCTCCACACCGACACCCACATCCTGAACGCGCTCGTCTTCCGTCAGTTCCAGGGGGCCCTGGTGACGGGGGCGCAGCTCAACGACGACGGGACCGCGCGCATGGACTTCGACTTGCCGGAGGCCGACAACGAGCGGCTCCGTGCGCTCGAGCCGGAGATCAACGACGTGATCCGCCAGGATCTGGCGGTCCGATATGCCTATGTCAGCGAGGCCGACGCCCTGGCCGAGCACGGTCTGGTCCGGAACCGGTCGGTGGCGCCGCCTCCCACCGAGGACGGAACGATCCGCGTGGTCGAGATCGTGGGGCTGGATCGCCAGGCGTGTGGCGGGACCCACCTGGCCTCGACGGCGGGCTCGCGGCCGCTCCGGATCCTCAAGATCGACAACAAGGGGCGGCACAACCGGCGGATCAAGATCGGGCTCGCGGGCGAGGCTCCGCCGTGAGACGCGGTCAGGCGGGGCCGAAGCCGATGAGGCTCTGGGTGTCGATCTGGACGGGCCGGAAGCGCACGGGCAGCCCGGCCTTGAGCGCCTCGAACGGGATGTCCACGATGCGGCCGAGCAGGGAGACGCCCTCCTCCAGCCTGACCACCGCGACCGCGTAGGGCACCTCGCCCCCGCGGCCGCGCGGGGCGACCCGGATCACCGTGAACGACACGATGGTGCCGGCGCCCGCGAGCGGCACCGGTTGCCAGTCGCGCTGCCCGCAGCTCGCGCAGAATTCCTTCGGGGGAATGGCGAGCTCGCTGCAGCGGCCGCACCGGATCCCGGTGAGCCGGCCCGCGCGCGCCTCCTCGAAGAAGCTCTTCAGGTTGATCACGCGCTCAGTCACGGCCGAACAGGCTCACGACGACCGTCGCGGTGTTGCCGCCGAGCGTATGGGTCAGGCCGGTGCGGGCGCCGTCCACCTGGCGCCGGTCCGCCTCGCCGCGGAGCTGGGTGACGATCTCGGCGATCTGGGCGGCCCCGGTGGCGCCGATCGGATGGCCCTTGGCCTTGAGCCCGCCCGACGGATTCACCGGCAGCTTGCCACCGAGGCTCGTCCAGCCCTTCTCCGCGGCCAGGCCCCCGGTGCCCGGCTCGAAGAAGCCGAGGCCCTCGGTGGCCACGATCTCGGCGATCGTGAAGCAGTCATGGAGCTCCACCACGTCCACGTCGGTGGGCGTCTTGCCCGCCTGGCGATAGGCGCCCTGGGCGGCGCGCTCGGTGGCGGTCACGCGGGAGAGATCGCGCTTCTCGTGCACGAACATGGTGTCGGTCGCCGCGTGCGAGCCGAGCACCCAGATCGGGCGGCGGTGCCGCCGGGCCACCTCCTCGGAGGCCAGCACGAGCGCGGCGCCCCCGTCGGTGAAGGGGCAGCAGTCGAAGAGCTTGAGCGGATCCGCCACGTACGCGCTCTTGAGCACGGTCTCGAGCGAGATCTCCTTCTGGAACTGCGCCTTCGGGTTCAGCACGCCGTGTCGGTGGTTCTTGACCGCCACGTGCGCCATCTGCTCCTCGGTCGTGCCGTACTTGTCCATGTGGGCCCGCGCGATCAGCGCGAAGACTCCCGGGAAGGTGAGGCCGGCGGGCTGCTCGAGGGACGCGTCGGAGCAGTAGGCGAAGAACTCGGTGGCGGACTCGGTCGGCACGTTCAGCACGCGCTCGGCGCCGCCCACCAGGACCACGTCCGAGATCCCACTCGCGATCTCCATCACCGCGTGGCGGAAGGCCACGTGGCTGGTCGCGCAGGCGTTCTCGAAGCGGGTCGTGGGGACGGTCGGCAATCCCAGCAGGGTGGCGGCCAGCGGGCCCATGTGGAGCTGTCGCTCGGTCTCGCCCCCGGTCACGTTGCCGAAGTAGAGCGCCTGGATGGCGCTGGGCGCGATGTCGGCGTCGGTGATGGCGTCGGCGGCCGCCGCCGCGAAGAGCTCGGCGCTGGTCCGATCGTGCTTACCAAACTTGGTGACCCCCACTCCGATCACGGCGACGCGACGCATGAGGTCTCCTCGAGCCTGCTGAAAGTATTGACGTTCCTGTACCCGGCATCATACCGCGCCGGCTCGGCAAATGATCGTGAAAGCCCGGGCGGCATGATACGGTGGCCCGCATGACCGTCGAAGAAGCCCTGCTCGCAGTGGTGGGGGCGGTCGCGCTCGTGCTGCTCTTCCTCGGTCTGGTGGACGCCCTCGAAGGCGATCCGCGCACCTGGCTCCGCGGGCGCCGCCGGCGGCTCACGCGGCCCGACCAGTCCCGGCATGCTCCCGCGCCTGCGCCGCGCACCCCACTGGCCCGCCGGGCGAGCGCGCCGTTTCCCGCGCCGCCGCGTCCGGAAGCCAAGGCTCCCGCGGGATCGGCCGCAGCCGGCCCGGTCGAGCCGGAACCCCAGGCTCCGGCGCCGGCGCGGACCACCGTGACGGAGGAGTGGCGCGCGCGCGTGGCCACGCTGATCCGCGGGCGCGAGAGTGCCGAGGCGCGCCAGCTCCTGGATCCCGCGCTCGAGCGCGGTGAGGTCGATCGAGAAACCGCGGGGTTCATTCTGGACGTCTGCTCCACCGCGGTGGCTCGCGATCTGTGGCGTCTCCGTCGCGCGGTCCGGCGCGGTGGGGGCGACGAGGGACCGCTCGAGGCTTCGCTGGAGGTGACCCGAGTGGTCCTGGAAGCGCCGGTCACCCAGGGGCTTCCGCGCGAGCAGCGGCGGCGGGGGACCGGCCGGCTCTGGCGCGGCCACACGCGGCTCGGCCTGCGCCGGTGGCGGGCCGGGACCTTCGAGACCGCGGTCGAATCCCTCTTCCGGGCGCTCGCCGTGCGCGGGATCGACGAGCGCCGGCGGCGGCTCGCCCGTGACCTGCTGGTGCGCACGCTGGAGGACATGGCCGGCCAGAGCCTCGAGCTGATCCCGCAGCTCCTGGGCGAGAGTGATCGCGCCGTCGCGCTCGAACAGGCGCAGCGGCTCCTCGAGCACATTCGCCGCACCCGGGAGAACGGGGTGTCGGCGGAGGATCTGGCGGTGGCCTCCTCGCGGGCGCGCCAGCTCCTCGACCACATCGAGCACACCCCGGTGAGATGAGCGATCGCGGGACCGCCCTGACCCTCGGCCAGATGGTGGACCGGGCGGCCGCGCGGTTCCCCGATCGGGCCGCGGTCGTCTTCAAGGACGAGCGCGTCAGCTACGCGGACCTCCGGCGCCGCGTCGACGATTTCGCGCGGGGGCTTCTCGCGCTCGGCCTGGGTCCGGGCGATCACGTGGTGCTGTGGATGCCCAATCGCGTGGAGTGGAACGTGGCGAACCTGGGCATCGCCAAGATCGGGGCGGTGACCGTCACGTGCAACAGCCGGTACAAGGCGTTCGAGGTGGAGTACGTGCTCCGGCAGTCGGACGCCCGGGCCCTGATCATGGTGGACCGCTTCGCGGCCGCCTCGGTGGACTACCTGGAGATCCTGCGTGAGCTCGGCCCGCGCGATCGCTTCCCCGCGCTGCGCCACGTGATCGTGCTCGGAGCCGAGCGGCCCGCGGGCGCGCTCGGCTTCGACGAGATCGAGCGCTCGGGGCGCTCGGGCGGGGCCGACCTCGCCGCGATCCGCGTCCGGCCCGAGGACCCGGTCGAGATGCTGTACACCTCCGGCACCACCGGCGAGCCGAAGGGCTGTCTCCTCTCGCACGGCAACATGTTCTACAAGTGCCGCGTCTACACCGAGCTGCACGCGTGGACGTCGGAGGACCGCTGCCTGGTGCCGGTCCCGTACTTTCACATCTTCGGCTCGATGGGCGGCATCGCGGCGAACTGCCTCGTGGGCTCGACGCAGGTCCTGATGGACGTCTTCGACCCGCTCGAGGCCATGCGGCTCATCGAGGCCGAGCGGGTGACGATCTTCTCCGGCGTGCCCACCATGTTCATCACGATGCTGGGGCACCCCGCGTTCGGGACGCGCGATCTCCGCTCGCTCCGCACCGGCTCCATCGGGGCGGCGCCGGTGCCGGTGGAGATCATGCGCCGCATTCTCGACCGCGAGCGCGGGCTCGGCATGGACGCCCTCGTGGTCTACGGCCTCACCGAGGCGACCGGCGGCACCCACTGGACGCGGCCCGGCGACCCGGTCGAGCGCCGGGTGTCCACGGTCGGGCTGCGTACCGCGGAGATCGAGGACCGCGTGGCGGATCCCACGACCGGCGAGGAGCTGCCGCCCGGCCAGGAAGGGGAGCTGTGCATCAAGGGGCCCACGCTCATGATCGGCTACTACAACAAGCCCGAGGCCACCGCGGAGAAGATCCGCGACGGGTGGCTGCACACCGGCGACATGGCGGTGAAGGACGCGGAGGGCTACGTGCGGATCACCGGCCGGCTCACCGACATGATCATCGTCGGGGGATTCAATACCTACCCGGCCGAGATCGAGGACTTCTTCCTGCGCCATCCGAAGGTCCTCGACGTCTCCATCGTGGGGGTGCCGGACGCGATCATGGGCGAGGCGGTGATGGCCTTCGTGATCCCGAAGGACGCCGTGTCGCTCGCGCCCGAGGAGATCGTGGCCTTCGCCCGCGGGAAGATCGCCAACTTCAAGGTCCCCCGCTACGTCGAGATCGTGGACCGCTTCCCACTGACCGGCTCCGGCAAGGTGCAGAAGTTCAAGCAGAAGGCCTACGCGGTCGAGAAGTACCACCTGAAGGAACCGGGGGGCTGATCCGGTCTGCTCTTGACGGTCCGGTGGCGCGTGGCTAGCATGGCGCCTGGCGATGGGACGCTACCGGCTCGGCATCGACATCGGCGGGACGTTCACCGACTTCAGCCTCCTCGACGAGAGCAGCGGCGAGCTCTCGAGCTTCAAGTCGCCGACGGTGCCGGGCGATCCCGGCCGCGGGGTCCTCGACGGCCTCCGGACGCTCGTGGCGGAGCGGGCGCTCGACCCGGGGACGATCGACTACCTGGTTCATGGCAGCACGATCGCCATCAACACCGTCATCCAGCGCAACGGCGCCTCGCTGGGTCTCCTGGTCACCGCCGGGTTCGGCGACGTGCTCGAGATCCAGCGGCTCCGGCTCGCGAGCCCGGTGAACTTCACGGCCACGCGCCCCCTGCCGCTCATTCCGCGCTACCGGGTGGGCGAGGTGAGCGAGCGCATCCTGGCCGACGGCACCGTGGACACCGCGCTCGACCGCGGGGAGCTCCTCCGCGAGGCGACGCGGCTCGTGGAGCAGGAAGGCGCCGAGGCCCTCGTCGTCTCGTTCGTCAACGCGTACCGGGCCCCCGCGCACGAGGCGGAGGCCCGCAAGGTGCTCGCGGAGCGCTTCCCCAATCTCCACGTCACCTGCTCGCACGAGGTGTGGCCGCAGATCCGGGAGTACGAGCGCACGATGGTGGCGATCCTGAGCGCCTACGTGCGGCCTCGCGTGGACCAGTACCTGGGGCAACTCGAGCGGGAGCTGGGCCGGGTCGGCGTGCAGGTGCCGCTGTACATCACGAAGTCGAACGGCGGCGTGACGACCGCCCGTGACGCGCGCCAGGCCACCGCGGAGATCATGCTGTCGGGTCCGGCCTCGGGGGTGATCGGGGCCACCCAGGTCTGTGTCCGGGCCGGCTACCGCGACCTGATCACCTTCGACATGGGCGGCACCAGCGCCGACATCGCGCTCGTGCGGGATGGCCGGCCGGTGTACTCGACGGACGAGACGGTGGGCGACTTCCCGATCGTCATGCCGGTGGTCGGGGTGTCGTCGATCGGGGCGGGCGGGGGCTCCATCGCGTGGCTCGACCCGGTCGGGG
>CAMLFJ010000231.1 GCA_946479205.1 uncultured bacterium
GGGTATTGGCCTCGAGCGGGAACGAGCCGGCCCAGCCGTCGTTGTCCACCAGGGAGAGCGACGCCTCGCGCCACTCGGTCTCGCCCGCGGCGCGGAAGCGGATCGACGCGGCGAGGAGGTCGTGACCTTCCTTGAAGATGTCGGCGGTGACGGTCAGGACGTCCCCGGTGATGCGCTTGACCGGATACCGGCCGTCGTCCACCGCGGGGCGGACATGCTCGATCACGATCGGGCGCCGGAGCCGGCTCATCGCCACCGGTCCACCAGGTAGGGCTTGTCCTCGTCGAACATGCCACCCAGACGCGTCGCGCTCTGGATCAGGGCGGCGGGCGGGCGCGCGCTGGTCTCGAGGATCACGGAGGCGGCGCGGCCCAGGTAGAGCGGGGCGAGCGACTGGGCGGCGTGGCTCCGGTAGACGACGCGCGCTCGATAGGCGAGCAGGAAGTCGTAGACCACGCGGGTCCAGAGCCGATCCGAGAAGCGGAACCGCTCGAGGGGCCGATCGCTGAGCTCCAGCACCTCGCCCAGGTTCTCGGGCGCCAGAATGCGCTCCCACACCGGGAGGAGATCGCGCACGCCCTGGACGAAGCCGACCTGCATGAGGGACGGATCCACGGTGGGGCCGCCGGCCAGCGGCTCGGGCGGCGTGCCGAAGGTCACGACCGGCTCCGAGCCCCGGATGTCGAGCCAGTACTGCTCCGACTGCTCGGCCAGCGCGAAGAGGGCGCCCGCGACCCGGCCCACCGTGCGCCCGAGCGGCGCGGGCGGCTGGGTGGCGGCCACGGTGCGCGGGCCCAGCACCGCCTGTCCCACCGTGAAGCCGCCCTCGATCGCGGCCGCGGGCAGCCAGAACTCGAGGCCGTGATGGCCGAGATCCGTCTCCCAGATCGGCCGGGCGAGGAAGGCGTCGGCGGCCGCCCCCGAGCAGGCGAACTCCTCGGCCAGCGGATGCGCGAGCTGCCGGCCGAAGAGGCTGCGCATGAGCGGCACGACGAGGGCCTGGGTGAGAGTGCCGTCGTAGCGGTATCGGTGGTAGATCGGCAGCACCAGCCCGACGTCGTCCTTCAGGACCGGGGTGGCCAGGGCGCGGAGCCAGTCCGCGGTGGTGCTGCCGAGGTCGGCGTTGAGCATCACGAGCGCCCGCGCCTCGAGCCGCCGGCCGATGGTCAGCGTCGTGCGCACCGCCTGGGCCCAGTCGAGCGCGTCGTCCGCGGCGTGGCCGGCCCCCGTCGCGCGGATCACCCGCACCGGACCCAGGGCGGCGGCCAGCGCGGCCGGCGTCTCCCCGGACGGGGCCTGGTCCACGTGCACGACGACCACGGCCTGTCCCGCGAAGTGCGCGTCGAGGCCGGCGCGGACCGCGCCGCCCACCGCCGCGACGGTGGCGCTCGGTCCGGCGGTGGCCAGGCCCACCACCAGGTCGGCGGAGCCGATCCGCTCGACGCCGGTCCGGACCTCGTCGGCGAGGTCGAGGGTCTCCATCACCGGGTCAGGTGGGCGAGCAGCGCCAGATAGACGCTCAGCTGGCGCGTGATGAGGAAATTCCGGCGCACGTGCTCGCGCCCGGCCGCACCCATGCGGCCGATGAGCTCCGGGTTGCTCAGGAGCTGCCGGATGCGGAACGCGGCGCCCTCCACGGTTTCCACGGTATACCCGGTGACGTTCACGACCATCTGAAATGGGATGCCCCCCGCGATGGTGCCGATCACCGGCTTGCCCTTCCACATCGCGGTGGCCACGTCGATCGTGAAATCGGCCTTGAGCGGCTTCTGGACCGCGATCGTGGCCGCGCGCTCGAGCGCGTTCAGCTCGGTCTGGGGATCCGGAGGCAGGACGATCACCGCGATGTCGGGATCCTGGCCGCCCGCCTCCTGCACGTCGGCGAGGACGTCCCCGCCCGGCGCGGGGGGCGGGCCGGCCAGCACCAGGCGGACGTCGTGGTGCTTCTTGACGAGCCGGTAGGCGTTGATCACCCCGAGCGGGTCGTGCTGACGCTCGAACGGCCCCACCTGGAGCAGGATCGGCTTGTCGCGCGGGACCCGGAGGCGGTCCAGCTGGGCGGCCTGCTCGGCCCGGGTCATCTCGCGATTGCGCTCCGAGAGCGGATCGATGGACGGGTAGACCACGAAGCGCGGAATGGAGAGCGGGGTCGCGAAGCGGGCGAGGGAGAAGACGGCGGCGTCGTAGCGCTGGGCGATCGGCCGCAGCGCGTTCCAGATCTGCGGCTGGGCGGACGAGAGATCCTGATGGCACCGCCACACCCAGTGCCCGGCGGCGCCGCGCGGCTCGACGAGGCCGATCGGGGCGGCGTCGTGCACCATCACGAGATCGGCGTCGAGCCGGAGCCGGCGCGCGTTCTCGGCCGCGGTCTCGCGCAGGCGGGCCAGCATGCCCTCGGTGATGACCTGCTCGGTGCCCTCGAGGGCCCGGCTCACCGCGCGGCCCACCTGGTCGAAGTCCGCGGTGCCGATCGTGATCTCCCAGGTGGTCTCCACCCCCAGATCGTTCATGATCGGCACGAGCCGGTTCAGCACTTCCAGCCCCGCGCCCCCGTAGCGCGAGGCGCTCACGTGCACGAAGCGCCGGCCGCGCAAGCGCTCCCCGAGGCGCATGAGGATGTCCACCGCGCCGCGGGGGGCGACCTGGCGGTAGTCGTCGAGCTTGAGGAGCGAGCCGGGGCCCATCAGGCGCCTCCGTCCGCGATGGCGTCGGAGAGGATGTTGAGGTGGCGGTCGCGGATCCGCTCCAGGCTGCCCGCGTACGGGTCGATGTGGGCGAGCCGATCGGCCACGTCGGAAAGGCCGAGGGCGCCCCCGACCCACTCCGCGAAATCACCGCGCCCGCGGCCGGCGCGGTAGCGTGCCTCGATCGTGTGGAAGAAGAGCGCGCTCACGTCCACCTCGACCAGCGCGTCGCGCAGCTCGGCGAGGGTGCGGGCCTGGTGGCCGGTGGGCACCGGGACGAGGTGCACCTGAAAGAAGCGAAAGCGCTTGCCCTGGGTGCGGCCGGGCGCGGTGCCGAGATGCTCCAGGTGGTCGGAGATGGTGGCGACCAGCTCCTCACGCACGCGCTCCATGGAGCCCGCGTGGAAGGCGTCCACGCCGGCCAGCCGCTCCGCGAGCCGCACGTCGCGCACCTCGGTGCCGACCCAGAGCGCGAAGTCGTTGGGATAGGCCTCGGCCAGCACCGGCCGGTGCAGCAGCGAGGCCGAGGTGTGGCAGAAGATGGACTCCACCGGCACGCGCCCGAGCTGCTCGAGCAGCTCGCGGGCGTCGTGGGCCTCGTGGGGCAGCAGCTCGTTCAGCTCGAGGCAGCCGAGGAAGACGAAGGGGTCGGTCGGGCTCATGCGGTAAGCTCTCCCGGGGGACGACGCCTGTGAGAATCCTGCTCCTGAGCCGTGAATACCCGCCGCACGTCTACGGCGGCGCCGGCGTGGTGGTGGATCACCTGAGCCGCGCGCTGGCCCGCCGCGCGTCGGTCGAGGTGCGCTGCTTCGGCGACCAGCAACAGACCGATCCGCCGTTGACCGTGAAGGGCTACGCCCCGTGGTCTCGGCTGGCGGGCGGGCCGGAGGCGCCCTACGCGCCCGCGCTGG
Source organism: uncultured bacterium (assembly GCA_946479205.1). The sequence continues at coordinate 3,596 of CAMLFJ010000231.1, forward strand.
AGGCCCTCTCGGTGGGCCTCGCGATGGCGCGCGATCCGGTGGCGGCCGACGTGGTCCACACCCACACCTGGTACGTGGGGCTGGGCGGCATGCTGGTGCAGTCCATCCACGACGTGCCGCTCGTGGTCACGCTCCACAGCATGGAGCCGCTCCGGCCGTGGAAGGCCGATCAGCTCGGCACCGGCTACGCGGTGTCGAGCTGGGCCGAGCGCCTGGCCGTCGAGCGCGCCGACCGCGTCATCGCGGTGTCGGCCCAGATGCGCGGCGACATCCTGACCCACTTCCGCGTCCAGCCCGACCGCGTGGCCGTCATCCACAACGGGGTGGACGCGGAGGCGTTCGCGCGCACCGAGCGGCGCGACGCCCTCGCGCGCCACGAGGTGCGCGAGCCCTACGCCCTCTTCGTCGGACGGATCAGCGAGCAGAAGGGGATCTTCCAGCTCCTGGAGGCCGCCCGGACCCTGCCTGCGGGCGTCCAGCTCGTCCTCTGCGCGAGCAGCCCGGACACGCCGGAGCTGCTGGCACGGGTCGAGGCCGCGGTGACGGGCCGCCCCGAGATCCGCTGGATCAACGCGATGCTGCCGGTGCCCGAGGTCGTCCAGCTCTACAGCCACGCCGCGGTCTTCGTCTGCCCGTCCATCTACGAGCCGTTCGGCCTGATCAACCTCGAGGCCATGGCCTGCGGGACCCCGGTGGTCGCGAGCCGGGTCGGGGGCATCCCCGAGGTGGTGGTGGACGGCGAGACCGGCCGGCTGGTGGAACCGGGCGACGTCGCCGCGCTCGGGCAGGCGCTCCGGGAGACGCTGGCCGATCCCGAGCGGGCCCGGCGGATGGGCGAGGCCGGCCGCGGGCGGGTGGAGGCCCACTTCTCGTGGGACCGCATCGCGGATCGGACGATCGCGGTGTACCGGGACGCGATCGAGCATCACGGGCGCGCCCCGGCCAGGTAGAACGCGACGCTCCACCGCGGCAGCGTGGACCACTCCGACGGGAGCGCGAGCGCGTAGAGGCGGCGGCCCCAGTCCGCGCCCGGCCCCTCGTGCGGGACCGGCGCCGCGCCCAGGTTGGCCACGAGCCGCAGCGTGCCGGTCGGGAACGTCCACGCGACCTCGAGCGCGGCCTCCCCGCGGGCCTTCCAGGAGCCGACCTGCCCCGGCTCGCCCTCGAGCAGCGGGGCGATGGCCCGGGCCCGTAACGCGAGCAGGGCCTGGTGGAATTCGAACCAGTCCTTGTGGACCGCGGCGGTCGCGTGACGCCAGTCGAGCACCGAGCGCTTGAACGTGGACTCGGCCTGGGGATCCGGAATGCGCGCCCGCGTCGCGAGATCGGCGAACTCCGGGAATCGGGCGAATTCGCGCCGCCGGCCTTCGGACACGAGCGGGCCCAGGTCCGGGCCCAGATCGCTGAAGAACAGGAAGGGCTCGGGGGCAGCCCACTCCTCGCCCATGAAGAGCAGAGGCAGCGCGGGCGAGAGCAGGAGGACCGCGGTGGCCGCGCGTACCGCGTCGGGGCCGGCGAGCGCGGCGATCCGCTCCCCGAGCGCGCGGTTGCCGATCTGGTCGTGGTTCTGCAGGAAGCCCACGAACGCGGTGGGCGGCAGGTCCGCGGAGGGCTCGCCCCGCGCGCCGTCCCGGTAGACCGACCGCTCGCCCTGGAAGGCGAAGCCTTCGGCGAGGCAGCGCCCCAGGTGTGGCCGGGGTGGCTGGTAGTCGCCGTAGTAGCCGCCGGACTCGCCGGTCAGCAGCACGTGCAGCGCGTGATGCACGTCGTCGTTCCACTGGGCCTGGTAGAGCGGGCGCCGGCCGGCCTCGCGGCGCAGGTAGCGCGCCTCGTTGGCGCCGTTCTCCAGCACCAGGTGAACGCGGCGCTCCCGCCCCGGTCCGTCGGCCACCGCGCGGGCCAGCTCCACCAGCAGGTGGCGGGGCGATTCGTCCACGATGGCGTTGACCGCGTCGAGACGCAGGCCGTCCAGGTGGTACTCCTCGATCCAGTAGAGCGCGTTGTGGATCATGAACGCGCGCACGACCGCCGAGCCGGGCCCATCGTAGTTGACCCCGTCGCCCCACGGGGTCTGGTGGCGCGGGTTGAAGAAGTCGGGCGCGTAGCGGTGGAGATAGTTGCCCTCAGGCCCGAAGTGGTTGTAGACGACGTCGAGGAAGACCGCGAGGCCGCGCGCGTGCGCGGCGTCCACCAGGGCCTTGAGGTCGCCGGGCCGGCCGTAGCTCGCCTCCGGCGCGTAGAGGAGCACGCCGTCGTAGCCCCAGCCCCGGCGGCCGGGGAAGTCGGCCAGCGGCATCAGCTCCACCGCGGTGGCGCCGAGCGAGGCCAGGTGATCGAGCCGCTCGGCCACGGCCGCGTAGGTCCCCGCCGG
>CAMLFJ010000232.1 GCA_946479205.1 uncultured bacterium
CTCACCTCGCTGCTCCTCGGCGTCCTGGTCCTGCGCAAGCGCGGCGTGTATCTGGCGATGCTCACGCTGGCGCTCTCCCAGGTCTTCTACTACATCGTGCTCATGTGGACGCCGGTGACCGGCGGCACCGACGGCCTCGGCAACCTGCCCATCCTCTACCTGAGCGATCCGCTCGGCTGGCGGCTCTCCAAGCGGCCGATCACCCGCTACTACGTGATCGCGGCCTGCATCTTCCTCGCGATGCTGGCGATCCGCCATCTGCTGCGCTCGCCCCTCGGGCGCGTGATGCGCGCGGTCAAGGCCAACGAGACGCGCGCGGCCGCGTGCGGCTACGACACCCGCCGGGTCCGGCTCGCCGCCTTCGCGATCTCGGGCTTCTTCTCGGGGCTGGCCGGCGCGCTGCTCACCGTCGTGCTCGAGTTCGTGCCGATCGAGAACATCCACTGGACGATGTCGGGCTCGGTCCTGATCATGACGCTCTTCGGCGGCACCGGCACCCTGCTGGGCCCCTTCGTGGGCGCCGGCGTCTTCATCTGGATGCGCGATTTCCTGAGCAAGTACCTCGAGTACTGGGAGGTCTTCGTCGGGGGCGCCTTCGTGCTGATCGTCCTCTTCCTCCCCGACGGCATCGTGGGCAGCCTGACCCGGCTCGTCGCGGGACGGCGGGCGCCGCCGGTCACCACCGCCGCAGGCGACCAGGTCCTGGAGCCCGAGCGGCTGGTCGGCGCGCGCCGCCGGCCGAGGCCGGAGGACGGAACGCTGCTCGAGAGCCAGGCCCTCACCAAGACCTTCGGGGGCCTCACCGCGGTCAACCGGGTGAGCTTCCAGGTGCGGGCGGGCGAGCTGCGCTCGGTGATCGGCCCGAACGGCGCGGGCAAGACCACGTTCTTCCACCTCCTCACCGGCGTGCTGCCACCGTCGGGGGGCCGCATCCTGTTCAAGGGCCGGGACATCACCGGGCTGCCCGCGCACGCGGTCTCGCGGCTCGGCATCGCGCGCTCCTACCAGGTGACCAACATCTTCGGCGACCTCACCGTCTTCGAGAACGTCCGCATCGCGGCCCAGTCGCGCGTGACCCACTACCGCTTCTGGGGCGACGCGGACGGGCTCACCGCGGTGACCGCGCGCGCGGAGGAGATCCTCCACCACCTGGGCCTGGCCGCCAAGCGCCACGCGCGGGCGAGCGAGCTCTCGCACGGCGAGCAGCGCTACCTCGAGATCGGCATCGCGCTCGCCACCGACCCCGACTTCCTCCTCCTCGACGAGCCGACCGCGGGTATGAGCCCCGACGAGACCCAGCGCACCGCCGCCTTCGTGCGCCGGCTGGCCGGCCACCTCACGATCGTGGTGGTGGAGCACGACATGGAGGTGGTGATGGGCATCTCCGACCGCATCACCGTGCTCAACTACGGCGAGATCCTCGCCGAGGGCAGCCCGGCGGAGATCCGCGAGAACGCCGACGTGCGCCGCGTCTATCTCCGGGACTGAGGCCGCGCGAATGCTCCGGGTCGAGACCGTCGACGCCTACTACGGGCTGAGCCACGTGCTCCAGGGCGTCTCCCTCACCGTCGAGGCGGGCGAGGCGGTCGCGCTGCTCGGGCGCAACGGAGCCGGCAAGACCACCACCCTCAAGACGATCATGGCGGTGCTGCGCGCGCGCCGGGGCCGGATCACGTGGAACGGCGACGACATCACCGCGCTGCCGCCCTACCGGATCGTGCAGCTCGGAATCGGCTACGTGCCGGAGGAGCGGCGGATCTTTCCCAATCTCAGCGTGTACGAGAACCTCAAGATGGCCCGCCTCACCACCGACGGCGGCCGCCACATGGACGAGTACGTCGCGCGGGTCGTCGAGCTCTTCCCGCCCCTGGCCGACCGGCTCTCCGCCAAGGGCAAGACGCTGAGCGGCGGCGAGCAGCAGATGCTGACCATGGCCCGGAGCCTCGGGACCAATCCCAAGCTCCTGCTCATCGACGAGCCCACCGAGGGGCTCATGCCCGCCTTCGTCGAGACCATCGGCCGGACCATCACCGAGATCCAGCGCCAGGGCGTCGCGGTGCTCCTGGTGGAGCAGAACACCCGCCTCGCGCTCGAGGCGACCCAGCGCGTCTACGTGATCGAGAAGGGCATGATCAAGCACGAGGCGCGCTCGCGCGATCTGGCGGGCGACGCGGAGGCGCGCCGGCGCTTCCTCGGGGTGTGACCGTCCCCCTCTCCCCTCCGGGGAGAGGGCCGGGGTGAGGGGGCCGGGGCCGCTAGGGCAGGAGCCCGGCCACCACGAGGCGCGCCCCCGGCGCCGCCAGCGGCACCGCCGACGACCCCGAGGACAGCACCTCGGTCCACGCGTAGCGCCAGCCAAACCGGGCGGCGGGATCCTCGCGCGGCTCACGGTAGACCTCGAGCACGCGATCCACGAGGTTCAGGATCCAGTAGTCGGCGATGCCCGCCCTCGCGTAGAGGCTTCCCTTGTACTCGCGGTCGAGCGCGAGGCTCGATTCCGCGACCTCGATGACGAGCGCGGGGCGCGAGGGATGCTCGTCGCGGTAGTCCCGCCGGGTGCCGCGCGTCAGCGCGACGTCGGGCTCCGGCTCCGAGTCGTCGGTGAGCGCGAGCGGCCCCTGGGAGCGGACCAGCCAGCCGCGCCCGAGCGCGGCCCGGAGGGCGTCCTCCACAAGGCCGATGGCGGTGTAGTGCGCGGTGTAGTGCGCGCTGTCCTGCGGCTCGCCCACCATCAGGTGCCCGCCGAGCAGCTCGACCGGCTCGCCGGCCCGCAAGATGCCGGCCTCGATCAGGCGCGCGTACTCGGCGCGGGTCCAGCGGCGAAGGCGGGTGGACTGGGCCTCCATGCGCGGAGGCTAGCGCGGGCGCGGAGCGGGCGTCAATGTCGTGGGAACGAGACACCGCATTACCCCTCACCCTGCCGCCCCTCCTCCTACCGCCCCTCACCCTGCCCTCTCCCCATAGGGGAGAGGGGGAGAAGGAGGAGAGGCCTTCTACAGCTTGCCGAGGGCGCGGAGGATGACCTCGGGGGTCATCGGGACGCGGGCGACGCGCGCCTTGAAGGGGCTGAGCGCGTCGTTCACCGCGTTGAGGATCGCGCCGGGGGCGCCCGCGACCCCGCCCTCGCCCGCGCCCTTGAAGCCGCCCTCGGAGTAGGCGGTGGGCGTCTCCACGTGCGCGACCCCGATGTCGGGGAGCTCGACCGCCATGGGCACCAGGTAGTCCATCATGGTGGTGGTCAGGAGCTGGCCCTGCTCGTCGTAGACGCAGTGCTCGAAGAGCGCGTCGCCGATGCCGTGGGCCACGCCGCCGCGCACCTGCTCGTCCACCAGCATCGGGTTGATCATGCGGCCGCAGTCCTCCGCCACCCAGTGCCCGAGGAGCTTGACGAAGCCGGTCTCCACGTCCACCTCCACGTAGGAGAGCTGCACCCCGTTGGTGAAGGCGAGCGGCTGGTGGCGGGGCACGTAGTGGCGCGTCACGGTCAGCTCGGACTGGAAGTCCTTCGGGAGCTGGTCGGGACGGAAGTAGGCCACCCGTCCCAGCTCGGAGAGCGGCAGCCGCGACTCGCCGGTTCGCGCGTCCACCACGTGCCCGCCGCGGACGTCGAGATCGAGCGCGTCCACCTCGAGGACGACCGCCGCGACCTTGAGGATGTTCTCCTTGAGCGCCTTGCCGGTCTGGATCGTGGCCTCGCCGCCGATGCCCGCCCCGCGGCTGCCCCAGGTGCCGCCGCCGTAGGGCGTCACCATCGTGTCGCCGGTGACCACGCGCACGTCGCCGATCGGCACCCCCACCGTGGCCGCGGCCACCTGGGCCAGGATCGTGTCGGTCCCCTGCCCCTGCTCGGTGATGCTCGAGATGACGGTCAGCTTGCCGGTCGGCTCGAGCCGGATCGTGGTGCCGTCCTGCGACGAGATGCGCGCGCCGCCGGTCCCGTAGGTCTGGGCGCCGGGCACCGTGAGATCGATGAACACGCAGAGCCCGAGCCCGCGGTAGATCCCCTCGGCGCGCAGCCGGTCACGCTCCGCGCAGAGCCCCGGGTAGCCGGCCAGCTCCAGCACCGCGTCGAGCGATTCCTCGTGCGAGAGCTTCTCGAAGAAGAGCCCGGTCGGCGCGGTGTACGGATACATCTCGGCGGTCAACAGATTGCGGCGCCGCACCGCCACCGGATCGAGCCCGAGCTCGCGGGCCACCCGGTCCACCATCGCCTCCATGACGAGCGCGGCCACCGGATGGCCGACCGCCCGGTACTGGGACATCGGCGTCTTGTTCTGGAAGACGACGCGACCACGGGCCTCGTAGTCGCGGAAGCGGTAGGGACCGGGGGTGGTGCGCAGCACCTGGCCGCTCTCCACCACGCTCGAGCGCGGATACATCGAGAAGGGGCCCACCGGGGCCAGATCGTCGAGCCGCATGGCGAGGATGGTCCCGTCGCGCTTCACCGCCACCTCCGCGGTGACCCGGTGGTCGCGCGAGTGGATGTCGGTCTGGAACGACTCGACCCGGTCGGCGAGGAACTTGACCGACCGGCCGAGCATCACCGCGAGCGCGCAGGTCGCGATCTCGTCGGGATAGGTGTGGATCTTGAGCCCGAAGGAGCCGCCCACGTCCTTGTTGATCACCCGCACCCGGTGCTCGGGGATCCGGAGATGGCGTGACAGGATGTCGTGGAACATGTAGGGCGCCTGGCCCGAGTGGTACACCGTCAGCGTCTCGTCGGCGGGGTCGTACTCCGCGAGCACCACCCGCGGCTCCAGGCTGACCACGGTGTGCCGGCCGGTGTCGAACGTCTCGCGGTAGACCGCGTCCGCGGTCTTGAACGCGGCGGCCACGTCGCCGGCCTTGATCCGGGTCTCCAGCACCAGGTTGTCGCCCAGCTCCGGATGGATGACGGTGGAGCCGGGGACGAGCGCGGCCTCCGCGTCCACCACCGGCGGCAGCGGCTCCCACGTCACGCGCACGCGCGCGCAGCCGTCCTCCGCGAGGGCCCGTGACTCCGCCACCACCGCCACCACCGGCTCGCCCTGCCAGACCGCCTTGTCCAGCGCGAGCGGGTACTGCGGCGCCGACTTCATGCCCACGTAGTTCTTGAGCACGCCCACCCAGGGCTCGCAGTGGGCGGCCATCTCGCGGCCGGTGACGACCGCCACCACCCCGGGCAGCGCGGCCGCCTCCGCGGTGTCGATGGCCGCGATGCGCGCGTGGGCGTGCGGCGAGCGCACGAAGGCCGCGTGCAGGAGCCGCGACACCGCCACGTCGTCGGTATAGGTCCCGCGCCCCGCCACGAGGCGGGCGGTCTGGGGCCGGACGACCGAGCGGCCAACGTAGCCGCCATCGGCGGAAGCAGCCGCGGCCCTTCCTGGCCGGCCGGTGGCCGCGCTGATCACCGCCTGCACGATCGCGTGATAGCCGGTGCAGCGGCAGTAGTTGCCCCCGATGGCCTCCCGGACCGCGACCGGATCGGGATCGGGATTGCGCTCGAGCAGCGCCTGCGCGGTCAGGAGCATGCCCGGCGTGCAGAAGCCGCACTGCAGCGCGTTCTCCGCCCGGAAGGCCCGCTGGAGCGCGGCGATCGCGCCGCTCTCGGCCACGCCCTCGATCGTCTCCACCCGGCAGCCGTCGGCCTGGGCCGCGAGCATCAGGCAGCCGCGGATCGGCGTGCCGTCCACCCGCACCGTGCACGCCCCACACACCCCGTGCTCGCAGCCGATGTGCGAACCGGTGAAGCCCAGGTCGTAGCGGAGAAAGTCCACCAGGTTCGTCCGGCCCTCGACGTCGCGCGTGATCGGCGTGCCGTTGACGGTCAGCGTGATCTTCACGACCGCGCCTCCACGAGCCGCCTCACGACGCGCGCGAGCAGCACGCGGGCCAGGTGGCGACGGAGAGCAGGCGAGCCGTGCACGTCGCCGGGCGGATCCAGGTCGTCGTCGAGCGCCCG
>CAMLFJ010000233.1 GCA_946479205.1 uncultured bacterium
GCCGCCGGGCAGGCGGTGGACGCGATGGCGCGGCAGCCCGGCGCGATCGCCCGGATCCAGACCGCGATGCTGCTCGGTCTGGCCTTCATCGAGTCGCTCGTGCTGTTCGTGTTCGTCATTGCGGTCATCCTGCTGTTCGTCAAGTCGTAGGGTAGCGGCGCACTCGAAGACACCGTCCCGGGGCCACGCCCCGGGACGGCACGCGGGCATTCCCGCGAGGCGGCCCCGACGGGCGCGGTGAGCGCCCGAGAACGAACATGGCGCGACGGTCACCGTTCAAGATCCCCCGGATTCCGGAGATGACGGTGCGCCGCCTGTCCGTCTACACGCGCAGCCTCCAGCAGCTCGAGGAAGACGGCGTCAAGACCATCTCCTCCCAGGAGCTGGCCGAGCGCTTCAGCCTCAACTCGGCCCAGGTCCGGAAGGACCTCGCCTACTTCGGCGAGTTCGGGGTCCGCGGCATCGGCTACTACGTCTCCGGCCTCAAGGCCGAGCTGCAGCGCATTCTGGGGCTCGATCGCGAGTGGCAGGTGGCCCTGGTGGGCTTCGGCAATCTCGGCTCCGCCCTCTTCCACTACAAGGGCTTCGCCCGGCAGGGCTTCCGGATCTCGACGATCTTCGACGAGGATCCCACCAAGTGGGGCAAGGCGGTGGACGGGGTCGCCATCCAGTCCATGGAGGACCTGCCGCGCGAGGCCAAGGCGCGCAACCTCCAGATCGCGATCGTGGCGGTGCCCGGGGAGTCCGCCCAGGCGGTCACCGAGAAGCTGGTGGCGGCCGGGATCAAGACCATCCTCAACTTCGCGCCGGGGCGCATCAAGGCGGGCAAGGACGTCCGCCTGAAGAACGTGGACCTGGCCATCGAGCTCGAGACCCTCTCCTTCTATCTGGCGCAGGGCTCCCGCTGATTTGACGCGGGTCGCCGCCGATGGTACCTCTGATGTGCTGTCGTCCGTGATGACCGTGCCTGCCGGGTCTGTCCTGTGCCGCTGGGCCGCGCTCGAAGAGCTCCTCGCGGCCCTCACAACGGGAGCACTCTGTCTGCGCGCCGACGGTCTCTGGGGCTCCTCGCGCGCCCTGGTGACGGCCGCGCTGCGCGAGCGCACCGGCCGGCCGATCCTGCTGCTCACCCCGGGCCCGTCGCAGCGCCACCGGATGGCGCAGGACGCTGCCTTCTTCGTGGCCTCGGTCTCGGGCGGCCCCGCCACCGACGGCGGCGATCTGGAGCAGAGCGGGGAGCACAGCCGCGTGCTCGAGTTCCCCTCGGGCACCGGGACCTCCTGGCGCGGCAAGCTCCATCGCGAGCCCGACGCCGAGCGCGCGCTCTGCTGCCGGCGCCTGCTCGACGGGGACGCGGTGGTGATCGTGGCCACGCCCTCCGGGCTCTCGGAGCCGGTGCCGCCGCCCTCCGCCTTCACCCGGCGCACGTTCCGCTTGACGGTCGGGGAGAGCAGCGACCGCGAGATCCTGCTCGAGCTGCTGGAGGGCGCCGGCTACGAGCGCGTCGAGACCGTGATGGAGGTCGGGCAGTGGAGCGTGCGCGGCGGCATCGTGGACATCTTCTCGCCCACCCACGAGCGGCCGGTGCGGGCCGAGTTCGTCGGCGACGAGGTGGAGTCCCTGCGCGTCTTCGATCCGACCACCCAGCGCTCGATCGCGCCGCTCCGCGAGCTGACCGTCCTGCCGCTCGGCTCGAGGGACGCGGCCCCGGTCACCCTGGTGGACTACCTGCCGCCCGGGACGCTGGTGGTGCTGGAGGATCCCGCGATGCTGGAGGCCCCGCCGGACGACGCGCCCTCGGCGGCGCCGCTCGCCTCCGTGCTCGAGCGCTTCCAGCGCCTCGAGCTGCCGCTGCTCCAGCGCAGCGTGGGCGCGATCGCGATGGGCACGCGCGGGGTGGGGGGCTATCGTGGGCAGTTCAAGGTGCTGGCCGAGGAGATCCGCACCTGGCGCGGCGAGGGCTTCACGGTGCGCCTGGTGGTGGACGATGACCGGCAGAGCGACCGGCTCCGGCAGATGCTGGCCGAGCACGATCTCGAGCCGTGGCCCGACGCGACGGTGTGGAGCCAGGAAGGGCTCGCGGTGCTGGTGGGCGAGTGCGCGGCGGGCTTCCAGATTCCCGCGCTCGGCCTCATCGTGCTCTGCGAGGAGGAGATCTTCGGGGCCCAGCGCCGCCGGCTCCGGCGGCCGCTCTTCCAGCGCGGGGCGGCCATCGCCTCGTTCAACGACCTCGCCGCCAACGACCTGGTGGTGCACGAGCAGCACGGCATCGGCCGCTATCACGGCCTCCGCACGCTCCACTCCGAGGGGCACGACGCCGACTTCCTGCTGCTGGAGTACGCCGACGGCGGCCGGCTCTACCTGCCCGTCGAGCGGCTCGACCTGATCTCCAAGTACATGGGCGCCCCCGAGGGCTCGGCGCGCCTCGACCGGCTCGGCGGCGGCGCGTGGCAGCGGCTGAAGGAATCGGTGCGGGCCGCCCTGCGCGACATGGCGGAGGCCCTCCTCAAGCTCTACGCCACCCGCTCGGTCGCGGAGCGGCCGCACTTCTCCGACGACACGCCCTGGCAGGGCGAGTTCGAGGCCGCCTTCCGCTTCGAGGAGACCGCGGACCAGCTCCGGGCCATCGAGGACGTGAAGACCGACATGGGGGGCGGCCGCCCGATGGATCGCCTGGTGGCGGGCGACGTGGGCTACGGCAAGACGGAGGTCGCGCTCCGCGCGGCCTTCAAGGCGGTGGCGGACGGCCGGCAGGTGGCGGTGCTCGTGCCCACCACCGTGCTGGCCCAGCAGCACTTCAACACCTTCGTGGAGCGCTTCGGCCCGTTCCCGGCGCGGGTGGAGCTGCTCTCGCGCTTCCGCAGCCCGAAGGAGCAGAAGCAGGTGGTGGCGGGGCTCGCCGCGGGCGCGGTGGACGTGGTGGTGGGCACGCACCGCCTTCTGTCCAAGGACGTGACATTCAAGAACCTGGGGCTCCTGGTGGTGGACGAGGAGCACCGTTTCGGGGTCTCGCACAAGGAGCGCCTCAAGCAGCTCCGCACCTCGGTGGACGTGCTGACCCTCACCGCCACCCCGATCCCGCGCACCCTGCACATGGCCCTGTCCGGGGTGCGCGACCTCTCGGTGATCGAGACGCCGCCGCTCGACCGGCTGCCGGTGGAGACCGTGGTCACCGCGTTCAGCCGCGGCGTGATCAAGGAGGCGATCGAGCGCGAGCTGAACCGGGGCGGGCAGGTGTTCTTCGTCCACAACCGCATCCAGTCGCTCGCCTCCATGACCACCTTCATCAAGAGCCTGGTCCCCGAGGCCCGGGTGGTGATGGGGCACGGGCAGATGGCGGAGCGGGAGCTCGAGAGCGTGATGGTCAAGTTCGTGGACGGCCAGGCCGACGTCCTGGTCTCCACCGCCATCGTGGAATCGGGACTGGACATCCCGGCCTCGAACACGATAATCATCAACCGGGCCGATCGGTTCGGCCTGGCCCAGCTCTACCAGCTCCGGGGGCGGGTGGGGCGGGAGCGGCAGCAGGCCTACGCCTACCTCCTGGTCCCGGCCGACGGACGGGTGGACGAGACGGCCCAGCGGAGGCTGCGGGTGATCGAGGAGTCCACGGAGCTGGGGGCGGGGCTCAGGCTGGCCATGCGGGATCTGGAGATCCGGGGCACCGGCAACCTGCTGGGGGCGGCCCAGCACGGGCATATCGCGGCGGTCGGATTCGATCTTTATAGCAAGCTCCTCGCGGAGGCTGTGCGAGACTTGAAGGGCGAAACGGCAGCCGAGCGCGTCGACCCGGTGATCTCGGCGGACGTCGAAGCGCTCCTGCCCGAAGCGTACGTCCCCGAGGTGAATCAGCGGCTGGCGCTCTACAAGCGGCTCGCCGAGATCGAGCGGCCCGAGGACGTGGCCGACGCGCGCGCGGAGCTGACCGATCGCTACGGTCCGCCGCCGCCCGCGGTGGAAGGGCTGCTGGACGTGGTGGGGCTTCGGGTGGCCGCCCGCGCGCTCGGCATCGAGCGGGTGGAGGCGGGAGGCGGGCGCGCGGTGCTGACGTTCGCGCCGTCGACCCCGGTCACCCCGGAACGGATGCTCAAGACGATCGCGGCCAGCCGCGGCGCTCTCAAGCTGAGAAAGGAGTACACGGTGGAAGCCCGGATCCCTGCCGAGCCCTGGCCTGCGGTACGCGACGCCCTCGCGAAGCTCCTGGACGCTCTCCGATGAGGCCGCGCGCCGCCGCCGCGGTCGCCCTGCTGCTCCTTCCCTTCGCGGTCTCGGGCTGCTCGATCCCGACCTGGGTGCCGCTGCTCGGCAAGAGCAAGGCCGCCACGCCCGCGCAGGCATCCGCGCAGGCACCCGCGCAGGCGTTCACGTCCGCGCCCATCCTGACGTCGCGGGATCAGCTCCACGCCTCCGACGACGTGGTGGATCGCGTGATCTGCGTGGTGAACAACGACGCGATCACCCAGTACGAGCTGGACGAGGCCGAGCTCTACTACCTGGCCGAGACGCGGGAGCGGCCCTCCGACGGCGAGGCGCGCAAGGTGCTGCGCACCCAGCTCCTGCAGAACCTGATCGAGAACCGGATCCAGCTCCAGCAGGCCGAGCGGGACAAGGTGGCGATCGAGGACGTGGAGCTCGCGGAGGCCCTCGGCGACATCATGAAGAAGCTCAAGGCCAAGGACGACGCCGAGTTCGAGACGATGATCAAGTCGCAGGGCCTCACCCTGGAGGGCGTCAAGAAGCGACTGCGCGAGCAGCTCATGGTCCAGCGGGTGGTGCGCCGCAAGGTCGCCCTGCGCATCTCGGTCACCGAGCAGGAGATCGACCGGTACCTCACCGACAACCGCGAGAAGCTCGAGACCGGTCTCACCTTCGCGGCGCGGCACATCCTGGTCATGCCGGATCCCGCGAAGGGCGAGGAGGGCTGGATCGCGGCGCGGCTCCGGGCCGACGAGATCTACGGGCATCTGCTCGAGGGACAGGACTTCGTCGAGCTGGCCAAGAAATACTCCGACGATCCATCCGGCAAGGACGGCGGCTCCCTCGGCAATCTCAAGAAGGGCGAGCTGGCGGAGGACATCGAGGCCGCGATCCTGCGCCTCTCCCCGGGCGAGGCCTCGACGCCGTTCCGCTCGCAGGTCGGCTATCACCTCTTCCGCCTCGACTCGCGAGATTCCCTCACCGGCGACGCGCTCGTGCAGGCGCGCGGCCAGATCCGCGAGATCCTCTACCGGCAGAAGTACGACGCGCGTCTCAAGGATTGGCTCGTGGAGATCAAGCAGCGCGCGATCATCGATATCCGTATGTAAATCGGGGGTTGACAGGGCCGGAAACCGTATGGGACAGTGGTTCGCGTAGCGCGGCAGCCAACCTCCTAGAGAGTAGACCCGCACACACGCAACCCGCCGGAGACGACCATCTCTTCATCAGAGCGTAGCCCGAAGCGTCCCGCGCCGAAGCCGCCGTCTGCCGCCCCCGCCGAGCCGCCCGTCCCCGCCGAGACCAGCGCGGTGGTCGGGGCAGGAGGAAAGCGGATGAACCTGTCCGAGCTCAAGGACAAGACCATCACCGATCTCAACAACGTGGCCAAGGAGCTCGGCGTCCAGGGCACCAGCGGCCTGCGCAAGCAGGACCTGATCTTCAAGATCCTGCAGGGCCAGGCCGAGCGCGACGGGCTCATCTTCGCGGAGGGTGTGCTCGAAGTGCTGCCCGACGGCTTCGGCTTCCTCCGTGCGCCCGACTACAACTACCTGCCGGGCCCCGACGACATCTACGTCTCGCCCTCGCAGATCCGGCGCTTCGACCTGCGCACCGGCGACACCATCTCCGGCCAGGTGCGGCCGCCCAAGGACAGCGAGCGCTACTTCGCGCTGCTCAAGGTCGAGGCGATCAACTTCGAGA
>CAMLFJ010000234.1 GCA_946479205.1 uncultured bacterium
CCCAGTTCGGGCTCAAGCAGAGCATCAAGCTCACCGGCGCGGGCTTCCTCACCGAGCCCGACGTCCTGCCCGCCCAGGGCGCGTCCGCGCTGGGCGTCATCACCGGGCACTTCTACACGCCCCTGCTCGACAACGCCACGAACCACCGCTTCGTGAAGGAGTTCCGCGACAAGTACTTCGGCAAGATGCCCGACGGCTTCGCGTGCCAGGGGCACGACACCGCGGAGGTGATCCTCCGGGCGCTCAAGGCGGTCAACGGCAATACTCAGGACAAGGACAAGCTGGTGGACGCCATCGCCAAGGTGGAGTTCGACAGCCCGCGGGGCCGCTTCAAGTTCGACCCCAAGACGCACAACGTGATCCAGCCGTTCATCTACGTCCGCGAGGTGCGCGAGGTCTACGGCGGCCTCAACAACGTGCCGATCGACAAGGTCGCCAACGTGACCGATCCGGGCACCGGCTGCACGCTCCCGGCCTGATCGAGGAGACGCGGCACCCCGCATGCCGGCCGATCTGTTCGCGCAGGCGCTGAACGGGCTGGCCTACGGGGTGCTGCTCTTTCTGCTGTCCGTCGGGCTCACGCTGATCTTCGGCATGCTCGACGTGGTCAATCTCGCCCACGGGTCGTTCTACATGCTGGGCGCCTACGCGGGGCTCTCCCTCATCGCGGGCACCGGCAACTTCTGGCTCGCCCTGCTGCTGGCCCCGCTGGCGGTGGGGCTCATCGGGGCGCTGGTGGAGGTGAGCTGCCTCCGCCCGCTCTACCGGCGGCCGCCGCTCGACCAGGTCCTGCTCACCTTCGGGTTCATCTATCTCTTCGAGGACCTCGCGAAGTGGATCTGGGGCGGCCGCATCCGCTCGATCGCGCCGCCCGATCTCTTCTCGGGCTCGGTGTCGGTGTGGGGCGCGGTCATCCCGTCCTACCGGCTCTTCGTCATCGGGTTCGGGCTCGTGATGGCGCTGCTGCTCTGGCTCCTGATCGAGCGCACCCGCCTGGGCGCGATCATCCGCGCGGGCGTGTTCGACGCCGAGATGACGGGCGGGCTCGGGATCAACATCAAAGCCGTGTTCACCGGGGTGTTCGCGTTCGGGGCCGCGCTCGGCGGGCTCTCCGGCGTCATCGCGGGGCCGATCCAGTCCGCGTACCCGTCGATGGGCGTGGCGATCCTGATCCCGGCCCTGATCGTGGTGGTGGTGGGCGGCCTCGGCAGCCTCAAGGGCTCGCTGGTCGGCAGCCTCGTCATCGGCCAGGCCGAGACCTTCGGGAAGGCGTGGCTGCCCGACTCCTCCATGCTGATCATCTACGTGGTGATGGCCACCGTGATGCTGCTCCGGCCCCAGGGGCTCTTCGGCCGCCCGCTCAAGTGACGCGGCGCCTCCTCGGTTCGGCGCTCGTCGTGGTGGCGCTCGCGCTCTTCCCGCTCGGCGCCGGCACCTACCCGGTGAAGCTCCTCCAGGAGATCCTGATCTGGGGCCTCTTCGCGATGAGCCTCGATCTGCTGATGGGCTACGCGGGGATGGTGTCCTTCGGCCACGCCGCCTTCTTCGGGATCGGCGGCTACGTGGCCGCGCTCGCGCTCGTCAAGAGCCCGGGGCTGGTCTCGGCCCTCGTGCTGCCCGCGGCGGCGGCCGGCCTCGCCGCGCTGGTGATCGGCTTCTTCTCGATCCGGGTGAGCGGCGTGTACTTCATCATGCTCACGCTCGCCTTCTCCCAGATGTTCTACGCCTACGCCTTCCAGGTGTCCTGGCTCGGGGCCGAGGACGGGCTGGTCGGGATCCCGCGCCCGGTGGTGCCGGTCGGGAGCGTCTCGAGCCTGCGCGGCTTCCACGGCTACCTGCTCGTGGTGGTGACGCTCAGCGCGCTCGTGCTCTGGCGCGTCGTCCGCTCGCCCTTCGGGCACGTGCTGCGCGGCATCCACGAGAACGAGGCGCGCATGGAGGCGGTGGGCTACGCGGTGGACCGCTACAAGCTGCTCGCCTTCGTCATCGCGGGGGTCTTCGCGGGCACCGCCGGCTCGCTCTACGTGCAGTTCAACGGCTCGATCGGGCCGGACGCCTTCTTCTGGAAGACCTCCGGCGAGGCGCTGCTCATGGTGATCATCGGCGGCACCGGCACGCTCGGCGGCCCGGTGCTGGGCGCCGCCGCGTTCATCCTGCTGCAGAGCCTGGTCAGCACCTACACCGAGCGCTGGATGCTGATCCTGGGCGTGACCTTCATCCTCTTCGTGCTCTTCGCGCCCGGCGGCATCGTGGGCGCGCTGCGCGGCCGGGTGGGCCTGCGCGCATGACCGCGCCGCTCCTGGCCACCGACGCGCTGAGCCGCGCCTTCGGCGCGCTGAGCGCGCTCGACCGCGTGTCGCTCGAGATCGCCCCGCGCGAGCGCCGCGCCATCATCGGGCCCAACGGCGCGGGCAAGACCACGCTCTTCAACGTCATCACCGGCCAGCTCGCGCCGACGTCGGGCCGCATCCTCCTCGACGGCGCGCCGATCGGCGGGCTCGCCCCGCACGCGGTGGCCCGTCGCGGCATCTCGCGCTCGTTCCAGCGCAACAACCTCTTCCCGAAGCTCGCGGTGCAGGAGAACCTCCGGCTGGCCGCCGCGGTCGGCGCGCCCGGCACCTGGGACCTCCTGGGCAGCGTCACCCGCCGCCCCGGGCCGCTCGCCCGCGCCCGCGAGGTCGCCGAGATCGTGGGCCTGGCCGACCGCCTGGGCGAGCCGGCCGGGCGCCTGTCCTACGGCGAGCAGCGCCAGCTCGAGGTCGGCGTCGCGCTCGCCACCGCGCCGCGGCTCCTGCTCCTGGACGAGCCCACCGCCGGCATGTCGCCCGAGGAGACGCTGCGCATGACGCGCATGCTCGAGGCGCTGCCGCGCGACGTCACCCTGCTGATCATCGAGCACGACATGGACGTGGTGGGCTCGCTCGCCGACCGGGTCACCGTGCTGCACTACGGCGAGGTGCTCACCGAGGGCACCTTCGCCCAGGTGAAGGCCGATCCGCGCGTCTACGAAGTCTACCTGGGGAGCGCCTGAGCCGTGCTCGAGGTGGACGGCATCCACACCTACTACGGCGAGAGCCACGTCCTCCACGGGGTCTCGCTGCGCGTGGCGCCCGGACAGGCGGTCGCGCTGCTCGGCCGGAACGGGGCGGGCAAGACCACCGCGATCCGCAGCATCGTGGGCTTCACGCCGCCGCGCGCCGGGCGCGTGCTCTTCGAGGGGCAGGCGATCGAGCGCTGGCCCGCCTACCGCATCGCGCGACACGGCCTGGCCCTGGTGCCCCAGGGCCGGCGCATCTTCGCGCCGCTCTCGGTGCGCGAGAACCTGCTGCTGGGCGCGCGCGCCTCCGGCTGGACCCTCGACCGCGTGTTCGCGCTCTTCCCCCGCCTGCGCGAGCGCCAGGCCCAGTCGGGGGGCACCCTCTCGGGCGGCGAGCAGCAGATGCTCGCGATCGGCCGCGCGCTCCTCACCAACGGCCGCCTCCTCCTCCTGGACGAGCCGTCGGAGGGCCTGGCCCCGCTGATCGTCCGCGAGATCGGCTCGATCCTCATCGCGCTCAAGGCGGAGCGCCTCTCGCTGCTGCTGGTGGAGCAGAACTACCACCTGGCCCTGCGGGTGGCCGACCGCGTCTACGTGATGAACAAGGGGAAGATCGTCTACGAGGGCACCCCCGCCGGGCTCGAGGCCGACGAGGAGATCAAGCGGCGCTACCTCGGCGTCGCGTGATCCCTCCTCAGAGCAGCTTGAAGAGGCGGGGCAGGATCAGGGTGATCTCCGGCACCAGGATGATGATGAGGAGCCCGACCAGCAGCACCGCCACGAAGGGCAGCATCGCGCGGGTGGCCCGGTCCACCGAGACGTCCGCGATCCCGCAGGCGATGAAGAGGCCCACCCCGATCGGGGGCAGGAAGAGCCCGATGCCCACCGCGGCCACGATGACGATGGCGTAGTGGATGGGATTGATGCCGAGCCCGGCCGCCACCGGCAGCAGGCTCGGCAGCAGGATCACCACCGCCGGGAGTCCCTCGATCACCGCGCCGAAGAAGATGAAGATGGCCGCGGTGATGAAGAGGAAGATCAGGCTGCTGCCCGGCACCACCGTCATGATCCGGATCATCGCGGCGGGCATCTGCTGGACGGTGAGGAACCACGAGACCACTCCCGCGGTGCCGAGCAGCAGGCCCACCGCGCCGGTGATCATCGCCGAGTTCATGATGATGCCGGGCAGGGCCTTCCACTCGATCTCGCGGTAGACGAAGAGCCCCACCACCGCCGCGTAGAGCACCGCGAGCACCGAGGCCTCGGTGGGCGTCATGATGCCACCCAGGATGCCGCCGAAGATGATCGCGGGCATGCCGAGCGGGATGAGCGCCTGGCGGAAGGCCACGCCCAGCTCGCGGAGCGTGGGCTTGGGCTCGGCCGCGATGCCCATGCGCCCGGCGGTGCGCCAGATGTAGGCCATCAGCACGAGCGCCATGACCACCGCGGGCAGGAAGCCGGCGGTGAAGAGGGCGGCCACCGAGAGGCTCGCCACCGAGCCGATCACGATCATGAGGATGCAGGGCGGCACCAGGATGCCCATCGCGGAGGCCGCCGACACCACCGCGACCGCGAGCTCGCGGCTGTAGCCGGCGCGCACCATGCCCGGGATCGTGGTGGACGCGACCGCGGAGACGTCGGCCACCGTCGAGCCGGAGATGCCCGAGAAGATGTACTCGGCCGCCACCACCGCCATGCCGAGCCCGCCCCGCACCCAGCCCACCAGCGCCACCGCCAGACGCACGAGGCGATGCGCGATGCCGCCCGTCTCCATGAGCGCGCCGGCCAGGATGAAGAGCGGCAGCGAGAGGAGGACGAAGGAGTCGACCTGGTGCAGGATCGTCTGCACGGTCACCGCGAGCGGGATCGGGGCGGCGAGGATGGCGCCGATGTAGCCGGCCAGCCCCACCGTCACCGCCACCGGCACCCCGATGGCCAGCAACACCAGAAAGACGAGGCAGACGAGGATCATCGGCCGCGGGCGAGGCGCCAGAGATGGGGGAGCGAGAAGAGGATCATGAGGGCGCCCCCGACGGGCAGCGCGCCGTAGAACCACACCATGGACAGCTCGAGCGAGTCGGAGACCTGCCCGCGCGCCACCGGCCACATCGCGACGCCGCCCGCCACCAGCACACCCGCGAAGACCACCACGAGCAGGCCGACCACCAGATCGGTCGCGCGCCGCAGACGGGGGCCGAGGCGGTCGATCAGCAGGTGGAGGCGGAAGTGGGCGCCGCGCCGCACCGCGGACGCGGCGCCCAGGAACACCATCCAGACGAAGCACAGGCGCGCGACCTCGTCGTACCACTGGAAGGTCGCGTGCATGACGTACCGGCTGAACACGCCGAGGAAGACGTCCGCCACCAGGACCAGCATCAGTCCCAGGCAGACCCAGTCGACGAGCACGCTACTTCGCGGTGGCCCGCGCCTCCGCGATCACCCGGTCCACCAGCTCCTTGCCCGCCTTCTGCTCGAGGAACTTCCAGACCGGCTGCGCGCGCTCCTGGAAGAGCTTGAGGTCCTTCACGTCGTTGACCTGCATGCCCTTGGCCTTCATGGCCGCGAGGCCTTCCACCTCCGCCTTCACCTCGTCCTGGCGGTGCTGGGCGCACGAGGCGGTCATGGTCTCGTCGATCACCTTCTTGAGATCGGCGGGCAGCCCCTCGTATTTCGCCTTGGCCATGAGCCAGGCCGCGGCCGGGTACGAGTGTTGCGTCTTCGAGTAGTACTTGGTGATCTCGTGGAACTTGTCGGACACCGCGGTGGTCACCGGCAGCTCGAGCCCGTCCACCGTGCCCTGGCGTACCGCCATGTACACCTCGCCCCAGATCATCGGCACCGGGTTGGCCCCGAACTGCT
>CAMLFJ010000235.1 GCA_946479205.1 uncultured bacterium
GGACCCGCGCGTCTACACGTGTCCCATGCACCCGGAGGTGCGCCAGGTCGGGCCCGGGAGCTGTCCCAAGTGCGGCATGGCGCTCGAGCCGCTGGAGGTCACCGCGGACGAGGGCCCGAACCACGAGCTCGTGGACATGACCCGGCGCTTCTGGGGGAGCCTGGCCCTGACCGTGCCCGTGCTCGGCCTGGCGATGGGGGAGATGCTCGCCCCGCGGCTGGTGGCCGCGCTCGGTCCCGGCGCGTGGCTCTGGAGCCAGCTCCTCCTGTCCACCCCGGTCGTGCTGGTGGGCGGCTGGCCGTTCTTCGTACGCGGCTGGCACTCGCTGGTCACGCGCAACCTCAACATGTTCACGCTCATCGCGCTGGGGACCGGCGCCGCGTTCGCCTACAGCGTCTTCGCGACGCTCTTCCCGGGCGCGCTCCCGCACGCGATGCGCCACCGCGGCGCGCCCGCCGTCTACTTCGAGGCGGCGGCGGTGATCACGACGCTCGTCCTGCTCGGGCAGGTGCTGGAGCTGCGCGCCCGCAGCGCGACGTCCGGCGCCATCCGCGCGCTGCTGGGTCTTCAGCCGAAGACGGCGCGGCGGCTCCGCGAGGACGGCGGTGAGGAGGACGTGCCGCTCGAGCACGTGGGCGTCGGCGACCGGCTGCGGGTGCGGCCGGGCGAGCGCGTGCCGGTGGACGGCGCGGTGCTCGAAGGCCGGAGCGCGGTGGACGAGGCCCTGGTCACCGGCGAGCCGATCCCGGTGGAGAAGGAGCCGGGCACACGGGTGACCGGCGGCACCGTCAACGGCACCGGCGGCTTCGTCATGCGCGCGGACCGGGTCGGCGCGGACACGCTGCTCGCCCAGATCGTCCGCATGGTCGGCGAGGCGCAGCGCAGCCGCGCGCCCATCCAGCGTCTGGCCGACCAGGTCTCGGCCTGGTTCGTTCCGGCGGTCGTGGCGATCGCGGCGCTGACCGCGCTCGCGTGGGGGCTCGTCGGGCCCGAGCCGCGCCCGGCCTACGCGCTCGTCAACGCGGTCGCGGTGCTGATCATCGCGTGCCCCTGCGCCCTCGGCCTGGCGACGCCGATGTCCATCATGGTGGCCAGCGGCCGCGGCGCGCTGGCCGGGGTGCTGATCAAGCACGCGGAGGCGCTCGAGACCCTGGAGAAGGTGGACACCCTGCTCGTGGACAAGACGGGCACGCTCACCGAGGGCAAGCCCAGCCTCGTCTCGGTGGTGGCCGCGGACGAGGCGAGCGAGACGGAGGTCCTGGCCCAGGCCGCGGGGCTCGAGCGGGGCAGCGAGCACCCGCTGGCCGCCGCGATCCTGGCCGGCACGGACGCGCGTGGCGTGGCGCCGGCCTCGGTCGACGCGTTTCGCTCGCTCACCGGGCGCGGGGTGGCCGGCGAGACCGCGGGCCGCCGCGTGGCGCTCGGCAACGCGCGCCTGCTCGAGGAGTGGGGGATCGACGCGGGGCCGCTCGGCAAGCGGGCCGAGGCTCTGCGCGAGGAGGGCCAGACCGTGGTGTTCCTGGTCGCGCATGACGCGGTCGTGGGCCTCCTCGGCGTGGCCGATCCCATCAAGGCGAGCGCGCGACCGGCGGTTCGCGAGCTCCAGGGGGCTGGTCTCCGCGTGGTCATGGTCACCGGCGACAGCGGGGCCACCGCGCGGGCGGTGGCCCGCACGCTCGGTCTCGACGACGTCATCGCCGAGGTCCTGCCCGAGCGGAAGGCCGAGATCGTCCGCCGCTTCCAGGCCGAGGGGCACGTGGTGGCCATGGCCGGCGACGGCGTCAACGACGCGCCGGCGCTGGCGGCGGCCGACGTGGGGATCGCGATGGGCACCGGTACGGACGTGGCGATGGAGAGCGCGGACATCACGCTGGTCCGGGGCGACCTGGGCGGCATCGTGCGGGCCCGGCGGCTCTCGGGCGCCACGATGCGGAACATCCGGCAGAATCTCGTCTGGGCCTTCGTCTACAACCTCCTCGGGGTGCCGGTCGCCGCGGGCCTGCTCTACCCGCTGGGTGGGCCTCTGCTGAGCCCGATGCTCGCGAGCGCGGCGATGAGCCTGAGCTCGGTGTCGGTGATCGCCAACGCGCTGCGCCTTCGGCGGGTGACGCTATGAGTGTCAGCCGTGGCATGACGAGGCCGACAGCGGACTGACATTGCCTTCCTGCGTCACCCGCCGAAGGCGTTGTATCCCAAGCAGTTTTCGCCTGGCGCGCTTCTTGCGATTCCCCCGGCACACATGATGAATGCGAGCCGCATGGTCGAAGCCGAGCAGGACGCACGGCGCTGCCCTCGCCAGCAGGTCTCCTGGCTCGTCACGGTGGCCGCCGGGTCCCGCCAGTTCCAGGGACGCACGAAGGACGTGAGCGCATCCGGGGCCAAGATCCTCCTCAAGGAGCGGCCGGCGCTCGGCGCCGAGGTGGGTGTCTGCTTCCGGCCGCCGGGCCGTCGACCGATCGAGACGCGCGCGCTCGTGTGGCGCCTCGACGCGGAAGGCCTCGCATGCATGTTCGTGGGGACGCAGAAGCCGGACTTCCTGGAGGCGGTGACGCCGCGCGTGGCGCCCGGGACGGTCCGGGTGCTTCCGCCGAAGCCGGCCGGCGCCGTGCTCCTGGCGACCGTGGACACCGGCTTCCGCGCGCTCGCGCTCGACACGCTCGGGCGCCGCGGCTACACCGTGCTGGACGCCGGATCGCAGCCGCTGCTGGCCCTGCGGATCGCGGAGGAGCACCGGAGCACGATCACGCTCATCCTGATCGCGGCGGACTTGCGGCTGATGAACGGCGAGCCGCTGTCCGCGCGTCTCACCCCGCTGCTGCCCTCGGCCAAGGTCGTGCTGATGTCGAGCCGCTCGACCGCGGATCCGGCCGGGCCCGGGGCCTTGTGGCTCCCCACGCCGTGCACGGACGGCGAGCTGATGGCGCACGTCCGCCAGGCCCAGGACGGCGGCTAGTGGCCGTTGCCCTTGACCGCCTCGGACAGGGCGGCCGCGAGGTTGTGATTGGCCGAGGTCAGGTGCGGGTGCACGGCGAGGGCGCGCCGGAACACGGCCGCGGCCTCCCGGAACTGGCCGAGCGCCATGTGGCAGAGCCCCTGGCCGGACAGCGCGCCGAAGTGATTCGGGTTCCGCGCTAGCGTCTCCTCGCAGTCCGCGACCGCTCCCGGGTAGTCCTCCGCCACGTAACGCGCCGTCGCCCGCTTGTTCCATCCTTCCGCGAAGTCGGGCGCGCGCTCGATGATCCGGGTGAAGTGGGCGATCGCCTCCTCCAGCTCGCGACGCTCCATCGCCTCGATGCCCCGGCGAAGGAGGCGGTCCACCTCGGGAATTCCCGAGCGGCACCAGATCTCCCAGAGCGTGGCCTCGGCGCGCGCGGCCAGGGCCGGATCGTCGCCGCGGAGTGCGGCCAGGGCTTCGGTCTCGGTCACGGGTCCGAGGTTACTTGACGGGGAGGGCGGTTGGCCAGATGCTGCTGCGCGGAGGCCCCCCGATGGAGAAGCCGGCGGACCAGGATCGGATCGAGGAGTTCAAGGAAGTGGTCGAGATCATGCCGGATGATCCCGTCGTCCGGTTCGGCCTCGCGGGCGCCTACCTGGACGCGGGCCAGACCGACGCGGCCGCGGTCGAGTACGCGGAGGCCGTCCGGCTCAAGCCCGACTACTCGGCCGCCCACCGCGGCCTCGGCCGGGCGCTCGAGCGAGCCGGCCGGATCGCCGAGGCGAAGGCCGCCTACGCGAAGGGGCTCGAGGTGGCGACCGCGACCGGAGATCTCCAGACCCGGAAGGAGATCGAGGTCTTCCTGCGCCGGCTCGAGCGGGCGTAGTGGCGATCTGGGTGGACGCCGACGCCTGTCCCCAGATCATCAAGGACATCCTGTTCCGGGCCGCCGAGCGCGCCCAGGTCGTCACGACGCTCGTCGCCAACACGGCCCTCCGCGTCCCGTCCTCGCCCTTCATCCGGACCCTCCGGGTGGAGCAGGGCTGGGACGTCGCGGATGGCCGGATCGTTCAGCAGGTGCAGCCCGGGGACCTGGTGATCACCGCGGACATCCCGCTCGCCGCGCTGGTCATCGCGCGTGGCGCCCAGGCGCTGGATCCGCGCGGGGAGCTCTACACCGAGGACAATGTCCAGGAGCGCCTGGCGGTGCGGAACCTGATGCAGGGCCTGCGCGCGGGCGGCGACCTCATCGCCGGCCCCGCGCCCTTCTCCCAGAGCGATCGGCAGCGCTTCGCGAATCACCTCGACCATTTCCTGACGCGACGGAGCGGGGCCGGGGACTAGGCGGCGGCCGGCGGGGTCTTCAGGATCGCCGGCTCGATCGCCACGCTCTGCTGCGGGTCCGCCATCCAGATCTGGCCGTCCTGGATCGTGCACGTGAGCTGCATGGTCCGCTGGGCCAGCGTGGCCAGCGCGCGGGTGGCCGCCCCGGGCAGGTTGACCACGGTCAGGTTGTCGGTCCGCTCGAGCGCGGCGCCGGCCTGTTCCCACCAGAGGTCGGCGCCCCGGCCCCCGTAGCTGTACACGACCACCGCCTCCGCGCGGCCGCACGCCCGCCGGACCCGCGTCTCGTCGGGCTGTCCCACGTCGATCCAGAGATCGATGGCGCCGGTCAGGTCCTTCCGCCAGAGGTCGGGCTCGTCGTCGGTGCCGAGCCCCCGGCCGAAGGCGAGCGCCTCGTGGGCGTGCCGGGCGAAGGCGAGCAGCCGCACCATCATGCGCTCGTCGGTCTCGGACGGATGGCGCGCGATCGTGAGGGCGTGCGCGTGGTAGTAGGCGCGGTCGATGTCGGCGACGTCCAGGGCGACCTTGAAGATGGTGGCGTTCTGGGCCATGGCCGATACTGGCGCGACGGGCGCGCGCGGTCAAGGAAGGGGCCGGAGCCGGATTGCGCGACGGGGGCGCGTTGATCTATCCTCGCGGGCAAGGAGGCACCGCACCATGATCGTTCCGCTCACCCTGGCCGACTTCCTCGAGCGCGCCGAGCTCGTCTACGGGCACCGCGAGGCGGTGGTGGACGAGCCCACTCCCCCGGGCGGCGGGCTCGGCCGGTTCACCTACGCGCAGTTCGCCGCGATGGCGCGAAGCCAGGCCGCCACCCTCGACGACCTCGGCGTCGGGGAGAACGACCGGGTGGCGATCGTGTCGCCGAACGCGGCGCGCTTCCTCGTGAGCCTCTTCGGGGTCAGCGTGTTCGGGCGGGTGCTGGTGCCGGTGAACTTCCGGCTGAACGCCGAGGAGATCCGCTACATCATCGACCATTCCGGCTCCTCGGTGCTGCTGGTGGATCCCGAGATGGACGAGCCCCTGCGCGACGTCAAGGTCAAGCACCGCTTCGTGCTGGGCAGCGGCACCGACCCGCAGCTCTTCCTGCGCCAGGGCGTGACCCCGCGCCTGCGGGTCACCGACGAGAACGCCACCGTGTCCATCAACTACACCTCGGGCACCACCGCGCGGCCCAAGGGCGTCCAGCTCACCCACCGGAACTTCTGGCTCAACGCGGTCACCTTCGGCTGGCACCTGGCCATGACCGACCGCGACGTGTATCTGCACACCCTGCCCACCTTCCACTGCAATGGCTGGGGGATGCCCTACGCGGTCACCGCGATGGGAGTCCGGCACGTCATCATCCGCAAGATCGATGGGGAAGAGATCCTGCGTCGCGTGGAGAGCGAGGGGGTGACCCTCTTCAACTGCGCGCCGGCGGTGATCGCGGCGGTGCTCGACGCGGCCACCGCCCGTCGGGCCAAGGGCGTGGCGGTGCCCGGGAACGGCCGCGTGCGGGTGGTCATCGCGGGGGCCCCGCCCCCGACCAAGACCATCGAGCGGATCGAGACCGAGCTGGGCTGGGAGTTCATCCAGATCTACGGCCTCACCGAGACCTCGCCGCTGCTGACCA
>CAMLFJ010000236.1 GCA_946479205.1 uncultured bacterium
CGGACCGCAGTATGCGTCGGGGGTGATCGCACGCATGCCGACGGTCAGCGCGTCCATCGTCCAGGGCCTCGTCCGCCTCCGGCCCGATCTCGGCCCGCGGCTCGAGGCCAATCGGCGCCAGTTCCTCACCCGCGTGGAGGCCCGGTTCCAGCGCTGGCGCGAGATGCTGGCCCCGTACCGCGGCGCGCGGGTCGTCAGTTACCACGACAGCTGGCCGTACTTCTACCGCGCCTACGGCCTCATCGAGCTCGGCCAGATCGAGGACCGGCCGGGCGTTCCCCCGACCCCGCAGCACCTCGTGAGCCTCGTCCGCCAGATGAAGGAGCAGGGCGCGCGGGTGGTCGTGCTCGAGAGCTGGTACCCGCCCGACACCGCCGCCGCGGTCGCCCGCCTCGCCGGCGCCAAGCTGGTGATCATCCCGCAGTCGCCCGGCGCGGTGCCCGAGACCGCCGACTACATCGCCCACATGGACTATGTCGTGAATGCTCTGGCGAAGGCGCTCGCCGTTCCCTGAGGGGCGCCCGCCTACTCGATCCTGAAGTGCGCCTCGGTCGTGTGCCCCGTGCGGCCGTTGATGGGCAGGATGTCCTGCGGGCACGCGGAGAAAGCGATGATCAGGTCCATCTCCGCCCGGAGCACCACGTAGCTGCCCGGCGTGGACACCGGCTCGGCCCACGCCAGCGCGCCGGCGGGCGTCCACGGAATGTTCATGAAGAGATTCAGCGGCGACGGCGTGGCCGGCACCGTGATGCCGAGCGCGCCGAGCCCGGCGTGCAGGTTGTCCCGGCAGTTGTCGTGATGCCCCTCGACACCCAGCAGGCGGTAGCGCGGCGCATCACAGGCCGCCATCAGCGTGTCGTGGGCCCCACCCGAGGTGTCCTCCACCAGGCTCAGGATCCGTCGGCGCTGGTTCGTGAGAAAGGTGTCGCCGCGGACGGCCCGCAGCTTCATGAACCACGCCCGGCTCGCCTCCATGGACATCCACTCGGTCACGTCGCCCGCGCTGAAGGCCCAGGTGTCCACCACCTGCGCGCCGTGGGTATTGATCACCGTGATGCGCTGGCCCCTGGCCACCCGCGCGGCCATTCCACGGCGGGCGGGGATCGTGAGCGTCTGCGTCGTCGTCGCCATGGGCTCTCGCTCCTTGTCTCCCGGGGCTAGGCGCGCCCGAGACCGTGGTCGCCGCGATAGTCCGCGGGCGCGGGGGATCGCCAGCCCGCGAGCAGCGCCGGGTCCGGTTGCCAGATCTCCACGCCGAGGGGGCGGCAGGTCGCGAGCGGATCCCCCGCGTCCGCGCCCCACATCTGCACAGACAGATCGCCATGGGGACAGGTCGAGATAGCGCAGAGCACGTCGATCTCCGCGAAGAACTCGATGAAGTCTCCCCGCTTCGCCGGACTCGCCTTGACGAAGTAGCGGTCGTCTGCAGTCAGGCCCGTGACCTGGAAGATGTTCAGCACGTCGTGGACGTCCATCTCGGTCAGCCGGTACGGCGCGACCGCGCGCACCAGGTTCGAGTGGCAACACAGATCGAAGTCTTCCCGGTTGAGCATCTTGTGCACGTACGGATCGCAGCGGGTCCCGAGGAGGTCGTGGCAGCCCGCGCCGTCCTCGTCGCGCCCGTAGCGGATCGTGTCGTTGGTGATCGTCAGCATCGGCCGGAGGTACGGCAGGCAGGACCACAGGCGGTCGTAGGTCGTGACGTGCGCGCGATGGAGCTGCTTGGTCCGCGACGCCCAGAACCGCTCGCGCGGGTTGCCGAGGTTCCAGGCGTTGAAGTCCGCGACCTGCGGCCCCTCCACCGCGATGATGCGGAAGACCTGGCCCGCGCGCACCGGCCACGCACGGCCCGAGCGCATCGGGACCACGAATTGTTCCACGAGGGTCCGCGAGTCGCCCTCGCGGGCCAGCCGATCGTAGAAGGCGTGATCCACCGCGATCGGCGAGCCCGGCTTCGCTTCGTAAATGACCCGTGGCTTCGGCATGGCGCCCCTCCCGTGGGTGGCGGACAGGATAACGCAGGACGCCGCCTAAGAAACCCCTTGACAGCCGCCGCGTCAATCTCCAGCATCCGGCCAAAGCTTCGGGGTCGAGTTGCTCACGTCGTAGTCATGCGGAAGGAGGACGTCATGCGCGGATGGACGAGGCTCGGAATCCTCTTGAGCGCGGTGCTCGCCCTGGTGGCCACCAACCACATGGACGCGACCGCCCAGCAGTGTCCGAAGGGCAAGCTCCGTATCTACACCTCCTGGCCGATGCAGGGCGCCATGATCCCGGAAGGCACCGGCATGAAGAATGGCCTGGACATGGCCTTTGCCGAGGTCGGGGGCGTCGTGGCCGGCTTCTGCGTGGAGATCGTCAACCTCGACGACGCCTCCCCGCAGACCGGCAAGTGGGACGGCGCGGTCGAGGCCGAGAACGCCAACAAGGCGGTCGCGGACCCGCTCGCCATCCTGTACGTCGGCACCTACAACTCCGGCGCGGCGAAGGTGTCCATCCCGATCAACAACCGCGCCCACATGGCCCAGATCACCCCGGCCAATACCTACCCGGGTCTCACCAAGAAGCAGGGCGCCGCGCCGGGCGAGCCCGAGATCTACCGGCCGATGGGCTTCGCCAACTACTTCCGTCCGATCCCCGCCGACGACATCCAGGGGGCGGTCGCGGCCAAGTGGGCCAAGCGCCTGGGCGTGAAGAAGGTGTTCATCCTCAACGACCAGGAGCTCTACGGCAAGGGCATCGCCGACGTCTTCGAGGCCACCGCCAAGAAGATCGGTCTCGCCGTGGTGGCCAACGAGGGCATCGACTGGAAGCAGCCCGACCAGAAGCCGATCCTGACCAAGGTGCGCGCCTCGGGCGCCGACCTCGTCTACATGGGCGGCGTCATCGAGACCGGCGCCCAGGTCATCATCCGCCAGATGAAGGAGGTCGGCCTGGTGGCCCCGCGCGTGCGCTTCATGGGCCCCGACGGCCTCCTCGAGGAAGAGCTGCTGAAGGGCGCGACCTGCGAGGTGGCGATGGCCACCGAGATGCGGGTGACCTTCGCGGGGCTCCCGTTCGAGAAGATGAAGGGCGTGGGGGCCAAGACCTACGACGAGTACAAGAAGAAGTTCGGGAAGGAGCCGACCTCCTACGCCCTCTACGCGGCGGAAGCGGGTCGGGTCGCGATCGATTCGATCAAGCGGGCGGCCTCGGCGATCGAGAAGGGCAAGGATCCGACCGAGAAGCGCGAGGCGCTCCGCAAGGCGATGGCCACCACCAAGAACTTCGAGGGCATCAACGGCAAGTGGAGCTTCGACGCCAACGGCGACGTCGACTACGACACGATGTCGGGCTTCAAGGTCGTGAAGGCCGACACCCCGATCGGTTGCAAGTTCCAGTTCGAGTCCATTCTGGAATAGCGGGCCTGGACTAGCGGGCCTGGACTAGCGGGATCGATCGGACACGATTGGCCGGGGCGCCACGGACATGAAGAATGCGATGGGGGGGTATGGGGGAGGAGCGGCGCCGCTCCCCCCCATCTAGAACACATCTGGACTGGCATGAGGTCCTGATCCAGCAGACGGTCAACGGGGTCACCCGCGGAGCCGTCTTCGCCCTCATCGCGCTCGGCTACACGATGGTCTACGGGATCATCGGCCTCATCAACTTCGCCCACGGCGACGTCTTCATGCTGGGCCTGTTCATCTCGCTCAGCTACTTCGCCCTGCTCGGCATGACCACCACCCTGCACGGCTGGCAGCTGGTGGCCGTCCTGCCGCTGGTGTTCCTCGCCACCATGCTGACCACCGGCGCGATCAACGTGGCCATCGACCGTGTCGCCTACCGCCCCCTCCGCCACGCCTTCCGGCTCGCGCCCCTCATCACCGCGATCGGGGTCTCGTTCATGCTGGAGAACCTGGCCCTCATGTGGAAGGGGCCCACTCCCATCGCCTATCCGGACCTGTTCCCCTCGGTGGACATTCTCCGTGACTGGATGGGGGTGGAGTCGCTCCTCTTCATCACCACCAAGGACATCCTGGTGCTGGTCACCACCATCCCCTTGATGATCGCGCTCCAGTACTTCGTGACCCGCACGCGCTGGGGCAAGGCGATGCGGGCCACCGCCCAGGACAAGGAGACCGCGCTCGCGATGGGGATCGACGTCGAGAAGACGATCATCCTCACCTTCTTCATCGGCGGGGCCCTGGCCGGCGCGGCCGGGCTCATCCAGGGGCTCTACTACAACATCGGCATGTGGTGGATGGGCTACCAGGCCGGCCTGCGCGCCTTCACCGCGGCGGTGCTGGGCGGCATCGGCAGCATGCCCGGCGCGGCGCTCGGGGGCCTCGTGATCGGCTTCCTCTCCGCGTGGAGCGACCAGTACATCTCGGCTCGCTGGACCAACGCGCTGGTCTTCGCGATCCTGATCCTGGTCCTCGTCTTCCGGCCCCAGGGCCTCTTGGGCGAGCGCGCCCCGGACAAGGCGTGACCGACCCGGATCGCATCCGTCCCCTGCCCGCGGCCCTGGTGGTCACCGCGCTGGTCGCCTACCCGTTCATCGATCGCTGGCTCCACGCCCAGACCGTCCACGCGGTCACCGACGCGATGATCTACGTCCTGCTCGCCCTGGGGCTGAACATCGTGGTCGGCTACGCGGGACTCCTCGATCTGGGGTACGCCGCCTTCTTCGCGATCGGCGCTTACACCATGGGCCTGCTGAACTCCCCGGTGCTCGGCTCCCCGCTCTACGGGCACGCGTGGAGCTTCTGGGTCGTGATCTGGATCGCCGCGCTCGTGTCGGCCGGCCTGGGCGTGGTGATCGGGGCCCCGACCCTGCGCGTTCGCGGGGACTACCTGGCCATCATCACCCTCGCCTTCGGAGAGATCATCCCGGTCGCCATCCGCAACCTGGGCGATATCACGATCGACATCGGGGGCTGGCGCCCGGTCGAGCGCCTCAACCTGACCGGCGGAGAGAACGGCGTGAACCCGGTCGGGCGCCCACACCTGCCCGGGGTCAACTTCGACACCGACTTCATCCCCTGGTACTTCCTGATCCTGGTCATCGGCGCGGCCTCGCTGTGGGCCATGAACCGGATGCGGGACTCCCGGCTCGGCCGCGCCTGGATGGCGATCCGCGAGGACGAGACCGCCGCCGATTGCACCGGCGTGAACCCGATCAAGACCAAGCTGCTGGCCTTCGCCCTCGGCGCGTCGTTCGCGGGCTTCGCCGGGTCCTTCTACGCGGCCAAGCTGCAGGCCATCACCCCCGGGGCCTTCGAGTTCAACGTCTCGATCATGCTGCTCTGCATGGTCGTCCTCGGCGGCATGGGGAGCCTCAAGGGCGTGATCCTGGGCGGGATGCTCATCACCCTCTTCGACCGGATCCTGCTGGCCCAGATGACCACCCTGATCCGCTGGGTCGGCCGCTCCGTCGGGATCGCCGCCCTCACGACGGTGGACCTCACCCTCTGGCGCTGGTTCTTCTTCGGTCTCGGCCTGGTCGTCATCATGCTGCTCCGGCCGGAGGGCCTGGCCGGCCGGCGCGTGCGCCCGCCCGCCCCGGACGTGGACGAGCGCGAGGAAGCCCTGGCCCTCGTCACCGCGCCGCCCCGCCCGAGCGCCGACGCGATCCCGGCCTGGCTGCGGAAGGCGCCCGCCGACGGGCCCGCGAGCCGCGCGGTGCTCGAGGTGCGCGGTCTGACCCGCCGGTTCGGGGGCCTGCTCGCGGTGAGCGAGGTGGATCTGGTGATCCCGCCGCGCGGGATCGTCGGCCTGATCGGTCCGAACGGGGCGGGCAAGACCACCTTCTTCAACCTGGTCACCGGGCTGCTCCGGCCGGACCAGGGCGAGATCCTCCTCGACGGCGCGAGCCTGGTCGGCCTCCGGCCCCACGCGATCGTGGGCCGG
>CAMLFJ010000237.1 GCA_946479205.1 uncultured bacterium
TCGCCGAGCAGGTTGAAGGCGAGCACGACGAGGAGGATGGCGAGCCCGGGGAAGAGCGACACCCACCACGCGCTCGTCACCACGTCGCGGCCCTCCGCGATCATGGAGCCCCAGGCCGGGGTGGGCGGCGGGATGCCCGCGCCCAGGAAGGAGAGCGAGGCCTCCACGATGATCACGTAGCCGATCTGCAGCGTCACCAGCACCAGCAGCGTGCCGAGCGTGTTCGGCACGAGGTGACGGGTGATGATGCGCCAGGCCCCCGCGCCCGCGAGACGGGCCTGGGCGATGAAGTCCAGCTGCATCAGGGTCAGCACCTGGCCCCGCATGACCCGCGCGTAGCGCGCCCAGAGGATCACCGCGATGGCGACGACCACGTTGGTGAAGCTCGGGCCGACCGTGACCGCCAGGATCAGGGCCAGGAGGATCACCGGGAAGGACATCGTCGCGTCGGTGACGCGCATCAGCACCGCGTCCACGCGGCCGCCGTAGTAGCCCGCGGTGAGCCCCACCGCGGCGCCGAAGGCGCTGGCGAGCAGCACCGTGATCACCCCCGCGGAGAGCGAGATCCGCGAGCCCCAGACGATGCGCGAGAGCATGTCGCGGCCCAGCCGGTCGGTGCCGAGCGGATGCTTCCAGCTCCCCGCGTCCTCCCACACCGGAGGCTTGAAGCGGTTGCGAAGCGACTGGGCGTGCGGGTCCGGCAGGCCCAGCAGCGGGGCGACCAGGGCCACGAGCAGGAAGAGGCCGATCACCCCCAGCGGGAAGATGGGCAGCCGCCACCCGCGGGAGGCGGCCGCGGGAACCGCGGTCTCGGGAAGGGCGAAGGCGGCCGGCTCAGCGGGCATAGCGGATGCGCGGGTCGATCCACGCGTAGAGGCAGTCCACGCAGAGGTTCACCACCGCCACGATCGCGGCGGTGGTCAGCACCACCGCCTGGATCACCGGGAAATCGCGCGAGCTGATGCCCTCGTAGGCCAGCCGCCCGATGCCGGGCCACGCGAACACCGTCTCGACCACGATCGCGGTGGTCACCAGGATCGCGAAGTAGATCCCCGCGAAGGTGACCACCGGGATCAGCGCGTTCCGGAGCGCGTGCAGCCAGATGACCCGGCGCTCGGCCACGCCCTTCACCCGCGCCAGCTTCACGTACTCCGAGTCGAGGACCTCCAGCATCCCGGAGCGGAGCAGCCGCATGAGCCCGGCCACCACGAACCAGCCCAGCGTGAAGCCGGGCAGCACGTAGCTCGAGAAGCCGGCGATACCGCCGGCGGGCAGCCACTGCAGCCGGCCCGCCACGAACTCCACCAGGAGAATGGCCACCCAGAAGGTGGGCAGCGATTGCCCGAGCACCGAGATGACCTGGGCCGCGCGATCGAGCCCGGTGCCCTTCTTCACCGCGGCCATGATGCCGAGCGGGAACGCCATCGCGAGCGAGACGCCCATCGCGAAGGCGGCGAGCTTGAGCGAGTTGGGCAGGCGCTCGCGGATCAGCTCGCTCACCGGGCGCCGCGCGCGCAGGGAGACGCCGAAGTCGCCGGTGATCGCGCGCCCCACGAAGGAGAGGTACTGCTCGACGTACGGGCGGTCGAGCCCCAGGTAGCGGCGGGCGTTGTCGAAGTCCTCCTGGGAGGCCGACATCGGGAGGATCAGGTAGAGCGGGTCCCCGGTGGCCCGGGCGAGCACGAACACCACCACCGAGACGATCGCGAGCGCGATCAGCGACTGGAGGAGGCGCGCCGCGACGAAGCGAAGCATCGCGTGGGCTGCCGCCTCGCGCCCCCGGCTATTTCCCGGAGGCGAGCTGGTCGAAGAAGAGGTCGTACATGACGCTGCCCACGTTCCACTTGGCGAGGGTCTTGGACGTCGCGTACGGGGAATGCAGGTAGACCACCGGGACGCCCAGGTGCTCGCTCCGCAGCCGGGTGTAGACGTTGCGCATCAGCACGTTGATCTTCTCGCGATCCGTCTGGCGCATCACCTGCGACAGCATCCCGTCGATCTCGGGGTCGTTGACCGTATCGGAGGGCTTGGAGGCCGAGTAGGCCTGCTTCTCCAGCAGGGCGTACGCCCCGATCCAGTCCCGGTTGGCGATGTTGAAGTAGCCGACCGCGCCGGGGACGCTGCGGTCGAACCACGCCTTCCGGAACGCGGGGTAGTCCACCGGGATCAGGCGGCTCTTGATCCCGAGCTTCTCCCAGTAGCCGGCCACCGCCTCCGCCATCGTCTTGCCCTCCGGAAGACCGGGGAGCTGGTAGGCGTAGACGTCCTGGTTGAACCCGGAGGCGAATCCCGCGTCGGCCATGAGCTTCTTGGCCCGCGGCAGATCGTAGGGATACGTCATGTCCGGCGTCTGCTTGAAGCCCACGTCCTTGAAGGACCACGAGAGACCGAGCGGGACCGCCGCGGGCTCGGCCTTGCCCCCGAAGATGGACTGCGCGATCTCGGCGCGATCGAGCGCCAGGTTGAGCGCTTCCCGGACCCGCTTGTCCTTCGCGGGCGGCACCCGGCCGTCGGCTCCGAGAACCCACCACATGGTGAGGATGGATTCCTCCCGGCGGTAGTGGATCGGGAATCCGTCCTTCTCCACGTCCTTCACCCGCTCGCGGCTCAGCTCGACCACGTCCACCTCGCCGCGCCGCAGGAGCGCGATGCGGGTGGTCTCCTCGGGCACGAGGCGAAAGGTCATGGTCTTGTACTTGGGCGTCCCGATCCGCCAGTGATTGTCCCCGGCGGTCAGGGTGATGTGCGAGCCGGTCACCTGCTCCACGAACTTGTAGGGTCCGCTGCCGATCGGCTTGCGCGCGAAGACGTCGTCGCCCACCGACTCGATGTACTTCTTCGGCGTGATCATGCCCTCGGTGGAGAGCGAGCGGGACAGGTAGAGCGGGATGATCAGCGTGGGCTCCTTGGTCACCACCACCACCCGGTCCGGAGCGGGGGTCTCGATGTCCTGGATCAAGGTGCGCAGCGGTCCCGCGTAGCCGGTGGTGGAGCGCTTGCCGATGTTGCGCATGATGCTGAACTTCACGTCCTCGGAGGTCAGCTCGTCCCCGTTGTGGAACTTCACGCCCTTCCGCAGGTGAAAGGTCCAGCGCTTGAAGTCCGGGGAGTTCTCCCAGCGGGTGGCGATCCCGCCCTCGCGGGAGGGCTGGCCGTCGGGCGTCGTGCCCACGAGGTAGTCGAACATCATCGAGAGGTAGTACTTCACCAGGTGGCCGCCCAGCGGCGGATCGAGCACCTCGGTGGCGAAGCTCGACAGGGCGATCGTGAGCTCGGTCTTGGGCTGGGCCCAGCCCGTTCCCACCGCCACCATGCCCAGCAGGGCCAGGACCAGCAGGAACACTCGGGCCATCGCGGTCGCACGCTTCATGTCGGACACTCCTCGGTTGGGGGACCGGGTGAACTTGCGCTTGCCGGGAGACCTTAGCCCGGGAGAGGCCCCGACGGCAAGCCCCGCCGGGGGGTGGACTCCCCCGGCCGGCGGTCAGGTCCCCCGACGCCGGTCAGTCGCGAGAATCGCTGGACTTGGTGAGGTCGAGGACGGCGGGAAGCTGCGGGGACTGGCGGGACAGCTCGAGCCGGGTGATGCGGGACATGTTCCGGACGATGTCGCGGATCTGCTCGGCCGACTTGATCGCGCGCTGGACGTACGCGGCCGCCGGCTCGGCCACCTGCCCGCGCGCCACCATGAGCTGGAGGCTCGCCATGATCACGGTGAGCGGGTTGTTGATCTCGTGGGCGGTCGCGAGCGCGAGCTGGCCGACGGAGCGCAGGGCCTCCGCCTCGCCCGCCCGCGCGTCGGACCGCTTGATGTCGGTGATGTCGTGAGCGTGGCCGAGCACGTACTCCGCCCCGCCGGGCTCCCGGCCGCGCACGTTGCTGTAGCTCCAGATCCGCTCCTCCCCCTCGCGCGTCACCACGAGCATGAGCCCCTCGTCGGTCGCGTTCTGCCGGATCCGGGCGAGGTACTCGGGGAAGAGATCCCGGACGGCGGGGGCGAGCAGGTCACCCAGGCTGCGGCCGACCAGCTCGTCCGGCGCGTACCCGAGGCGGTCGGCGGCCGCGCGATTGACCGAGAGCAGGACTCCGGCCAGATCGTGGATGCAGATCAGGCCGCGGCTCTGCTCCACCAGCTCGCGATAGCGCTGCGGGGACAGCTCGACGTGGGGCACCGGCGGGCCTCCGTTCAGGCCGGGGAGAAGGCGCGCTGCACCGCCCCGACCAGCTCGGCGATGGTGAAGGGCTTGGCGAGCACCGGCACGCCGCTCTGCCGGAGGAACTCGTCGTACTCCTCGGCCTCCGCGTACCCGGTGACGAACACGAGGTGGCTCTGCGCGGCCGGATACCGGCGCTCGACCTCGTGGAAGAGCCCGCGCCCGTCGAGCTTCGGCATCGCGAGATCGCTCACGATCGCGGAGTAGACGTTCTCGGCGAGGAGCCGCAGCGCGTCCGTGCCGTCCACCGCGGTATCCACGTGCTCCCACTCCTCCCGCAGGATCTCCGCCTCGAGCTCCCGGACGTTCGTCTCGTCCTCGACCACCAGAATGCGCGTTTCGGACACTGGCTGCTCCTCTCGGTACCGGAATGGCCGGGCTCAGGGTCCCTGGCGGCGCATTCTTGTGCAAGAAGTGCACCACGATCCCGCACAACCAAATCAGGGCGTTACGTGGTCGGCCGCGCCCGCCACTGCTGGGAAGTGTCAGTGCGCACGCGCCGCGGGTCACCCGGCGGCGCACGGCCCGGTCAGCGGGGGCGCTTCCGGGCGGCGCGGGTCTCGGCCTCTTCGACGGAGTGCGACGCGGTGAGCGTGGTGTCCCGCTTGGCGATCTCGGCGAGCGTCTGGTAGTGCCGGTGCAGCGTCGCCACCTCCTGCTCGGTGAGATCCTCGACGTTGATCAGCCGATTGCTCGCGCCCTGCAGCACCGCCACGATCTCGTTGAGCTTCAGATGGATCGCCAGCGAGTCCTTGTTTTGCGAGCGCTGGATCAGGAACACCATGAGGAAGGTGACGATGGTGGTCCCGGTATTGATGACGAGCTGCCAGGTATCCGAGAAGTGGAACACCGGCCCGAGCAGCGCCCACACGATGATGACCCCGACCGCGCCCGCGAACGCCTGCGAGCTGCCGGTCCACACCGTGACCGCCCGCGCCGAGCGCTCGAGCCACCGGCTCCCGTCCGCCTTCCGTCGCCTCGCCATCGTGGAATCTCCTCCGTCCTCAGCTCATCGGCCAGCGCGAGCGCGGGAAGGACACGCCGGTGCGGGCCTGCAGCCGCTCGCCGATCTCCTGCACCCGGGCGAAGAGGCGCGGCTCGTCCACGAAGCGCTGCCGGTAGGCGTCCACCACCACCCGGCCGTCGATCACGACGGTGTGCACGCTCCGGCCGTCCGCGTTGTAGACCAGGTTGTTGACCGGGTTCCAGAGGGCCTGCCACTCCGGGCGCAGGGTGTCGAAGCAGACCAGGTCGGCCTTCTTGCCGACCTCGATCGAGCCCAGCTCGTCGCCCAGCCCCATCGCCTGCGCGCCCTGGATCGTCGCCATCTCGAGCGCGGCCTCCGCGGGGATCAGGCGCGTGTCCTGGCGCGCGTCCTTGTACTGGATGGCCGCCATGTTCATGGTGCGGACCATGTCGAGGTGGTTCGAGTTGTTGGGCGAGTCGCAGCCGAGCGCGATCTTCACCCCGCGGGCCAGGAACTCGGGCATGCGCCCGTGCTGGGGCACGCCGCGCCCGCCCTTCGCCGCGGTGACCGGGCACATCGCGATCGCGGTGCCGGTCCGCGCCACCACGTCGATCTCCGCCTCGTCGAGGCCGAGACAGATCCGAACAGCGTCGTGTAGGGAAAGAGTCTAGATCTCGGTGGTCGCCGTATCATTAAAA
>CAMLFJ010000238.1 GCA_946479205.1 uncultured bacterium
GCCCTTGAGGTTCACGCCGAGCACGTGATCCCACTCCGACTCGGCCAGCTCGAGGAACGGGGCGCGCGGGAAGACGCCCGCGTTGTTGACGAGGATGTCGGGCGTGCCCAGCTCCGCGGTCGCCGCCGCCACGACGGCCGCGACGTCCTGGCTCCGCGCCACGTCGCCCGCGACGACCATCGCCTTGCGGCCGAGGCCTCGGATCTCGGCGGCCACGCCCTCCGCGGCTCGGCGGTCATCCAGAAAGTTGACGCAGACGTTGGCGCCGTCGCGTCCCAGCGCGATGGCGATGGCGCGGCCGATGCCCTGCTGCGCGCCCGTGACGAGCGCGACCCTGCCGTCGAGTCGCATGGGCGGAGACGAACGAGGGAGCGGGGCTACCGCGCCGGCGGAGGAGGCGGCGGGCTGGCCGGGGCGTTGGGCACCCACACCCACTGCCAGGCCTGCGTCACGCCGTCGCCGTAGAGCACGTACTTGCCGTGCGGGTACACCACTTCACGCTGCACGGGCGGCGGCGGGGCCGCCGCGTAGGCGGGCGGCGCCTGCTGGTAGACCACCGCGGGCGGCGGGGCATAGTAGTAGTCCGGGCCGTAACCGTAGTAGTACGGGGACCCATAGCGGTAGTAGTACGGCGCGCTGACCGCCGCGCCCAGCGCCAGGCCTCCGAGGAAGAGACCGGGCCCCCAGAATCCGAAGTGACCGCCGCCGCGATGGAAGTGGCCGCCACGACCACCCGCCCAGGCCTCGCTCGTGGCGAGCGAGATCGTGAGCAGCAGCGCGAGCACGAGACATCCCGCCATCACCTTCTTCATACCCGTCCTCCTGGACTACCCCTTGCTGGGCGTCGCCCTGCCGGACCTCATCTTACACCTTGAGCGAGCTCTCCAGGCTGGTACCCTCCAGGACCATGACGCACCCCGTCTTTCCGCGCCGCGCGGTCACCGCCCTGTTCCTGGAGCGCCAGCACCTGACCCACCCGCGGGCGCATCGGTTGAGCCCGGCGCGCTTGACGCGCTTCGTCGAGGACGCGGGCGGGCTCCAGATGGACTCGATCAACGTGCTCGACCGGGCCCACTACCTCACGGTCTGGAGCCGCTTCGGCCCCTACGACCGCGCGCGACTCGACCGGCTCGTCTACCGGCGCCGGCTCTTCCTGGAGTACTGGGCCCACGCGGCCTGCCTCGTGCCCGTCTCGATGCTGCCCTGGTGGAAGCGCGCGATGCTCGACTACCGGCGGCGGCACACCGGCTGGTCCAACTGGCTGCGCCGCAACACGAAGCTGCTGGCCCTCGTGACCGAGACCATCCGCGCCAACGGTCCGATGGGCCACGCCGAGATGGAGGCGCGCGGCCCGCGGCGCGGGAGCAGCGGGTGGTGGAACTGGCGGCCCGTCCAGCACGCGATTCACTACCTGTGGATGACCGGCGTGCTCACCGTCCACTCGCGCCGGCACTTCCAGAAGCGCTACGACCTCCTGGAGCGCGCGGTCGCCTCCCCCGCGGCGGAGCCCGTCTCGTCCGAGCAGTTCCTCCGCTGGCACGTGGAGCGGTCGCTCCACGCCATGGGTGCGGCCACCGAGCTCGACCTGAGCCGCTACCTCACCTACCCGCGTCTGCTCCCCGCCGCGCGCCGCGCCGCGCTGCGCGCGATGGTGGCCGAGGGCGTGGTGACCGAGATCGCGGTGGACGGCCTGCGCTCGCGCTGGCTCGTCCTGACGCGCGACCTGCCCGCGCTCCGCCGCGCGGGCCGGCGCCGGACGGTCTCGGACGGCACCACCCTGCTCGCGCCGTTCGACTCGCTGCTCTGGCACCGCGACCGGGTGTCGCGGCTCTTCGGGTTCGACTACCGGATCGAGGTTTACACCCCCGGGCCGAAGCGCGTGCACGGCTACTACACCCTTCCCATCCTCCACCACGGGCACCTCATCGGCCGGCTCGACGCCAAGGCCCACCGCGTCGCGCGGTGGCTGGAAGTCCGGCACGTGCACTTCGAGCGCTGGCTCGCCCGGGGCGAGGCGCCCCCCGCCGGCTGGGGTCAGGTGGATCGCGACCGGGTGGTGACGGAGCTGGCCGACGCGCTGGCCTCGCTGGCCGTCTTCGTCGGCGCGGACCGGGTCACGCTCGGCCGCGTGACCCCCGGCCGCCTGCGGGGCGCGCTGCGCCGCGCGATCACTTCTTCCGGTACACGTTCAGCCCCACCTTCTCCTCCCGCTCCGGAATCGTGATGTTGCCCTCGGTGGAGGCGATGATGATGGTCTTGCCCGACGCGGATGGCCCGAACTCCTTCGACAGGTCCACCTTGATCGTGAGGATTTTTCCGGTTACCGTCATCTCCACGTTCTTCATCTGATCACTCTCTTTCTGGGAGGTGCACCATGGGCGCACGAGCCGAGTCGCTTGCCAAGCAGTTCGAAGCCAAGGCCGCCGAGATGACCTCGGTGATCAAGGGCCTCTCCGACGCGGACTGGAAGAAGACGACCGACGCCGAGAAATGGTCCGTCGGGGTCACCGCGCATCACGTCGCCCGCGGGCACGAGGCGATCGCGGGCATCGTGAAGACGCTCGCGAGCGGCCAGTCGATCCC
Organism: uncultured bacterium; assembly: GCA_946479205.1. Next base: position 2,584 of record CAMLFJ010000238.1, read on the forward strand.
GAACTTTACCACGGCCATGCTGAACGAGATGAACGCCCAGCACGCCCGTGAGCACGCCGGGTGCAGCAAGGCCGAGACGCTCGCGCTCCACGAGAAGGGCGTGGCCGCCGCCGCCGCGGTGGTGCGGGGGCTTTCCGACGCCGACCTCGAGAAGAAGGGCACCGTGCTGGCCGAGATGCCGGCCATGACCGCCCAGCAGGCCGTCGAGGGCATCCTCATCAACCACATCAACGACCACATGGGCAGCATCCGCAAGACCGTCGGCGCCTGACCCGCGGGCCGCCATGCGCACCGTCGCGATCCTGCTCACCGGGCTCGTGGCCCTCGAGCACGTCGGGATCATGCTGCTGGAGATGTTCTTCTGGGACCACCCGGTGGGCCGGAAGATCTTCAACCTGACCCCCGAGGTCTCCGCGGTCTCGAAGGTGCTCGCCGCGAATCAAGGGCTCTACAACGGCTTCCTGGCCGCGGGGCTCTTCTGGGGGCTCGGCCGGGGCGACCGGCGGGTGATCGTGTTCTTTCTCGTCTGCGTGGCGATCGCGGGCATCTTCGGCGGCTTCACCGCGAAGACGTCGATCCTGGTCACCCAGTTCCTGCCCGCCGCGCTGGCGCTGGTCGCCTACTTCTTGAGCCGGACGTCCTCGAGGGGCGCCGACCACGGGTAGGGATCGATCAGCATCAGCGCGGGCTCGGCCACCCGGGGGCCCACCCCGCTCGGCCAGATGTAGTCCATGATCGGGGCGAAGCGCACCCGCTCGTGGAGCAGGCGCTGGATCTGGTGGAGCTGCGCTTCCCGCTTGCGCGGGTCGTTCTCGCGGGCCTGCTGCTTGTAGAGCGCGTCGATGTCCGGATAGCCGCCGTAGGCGAAGGCTCCGTCGGTGGGGACGGTCTGGGACATGCGCGAGGCCGCGTTGCCGTACACCGCATTGATGCAGACGCAGAGCCCCTTGAGCTTCTTCGACTCGAGGGCCCCGTAGAACGCGGCGCGCTCCATGTTCCGGATGCGCACCTTGATGCCGATGGCGCCCAGGTAGCCGCCGACCGCCTCCCCCATCGAGGCATAGGGCGGCCACGGGTAGAGATCGCCCGCGTCGAAACCGTTGGGATACCCGGCCTCGGCCAGCAGCTGCTTCGCCTTCGCCGGATCGTAGGGATGGGGATCGAGTGGCAACGCGTACTCGAACTTCCTCGGGATCAGGCTGCCGTTGGGGCGGGAGGCGCCGAGGGTCTCCGCCTCGCTGAGCGCCTGGCGATCGAGCGCGTGACTGGCAGCCAGTCGCACCCGCCGGTCGTGCCAGGGCGACTTCGGGTCCCACTGATCGAAGTAGTCGAGGTAGTACGTCCCGATGCCGCCCGAGAAGGCGAGCTTGAGCGAGGGGTCCTTCTTGATCTCCTGTGCCTGGGGGGCGTCGAGGAGGTAGGCGAGGTCCACCTCCCCGCGCTTGAGCATGGCCATGCGCGTGGTGGCCTCGGGCACGCTCTTGTAGACCAGGCGCTTGACCGAGGGCATCTTGCGCCAGTAGCCCTCGTAGGCCTCCATCACGAGCTCGATCCCGGGATTGTTGCTGACGAACTTGTAGGGTCCGAGGCCGACCGGGTTCTTCTTGAAGCCGTCGGGGCCCACCTGCTCCATGTACTTCTTGGGGACGATCCAGCCCGCCCCGGTCGCGTAGGTCCCGTAGAAGGTCATGAAGTCGGGCCACGGCTCGTGCAGATGGAACCGCACCCGGTAGGGCCCCGCGATCTCGACGTCGCGCACCTTCTCCTGCAGGACCTTCGAGCCCTTGGCGCGGTGGAAGCTGAACCGCACGTCCTCCGAGGTGAACGGGTCGCCGTTGTGGAACTTGAGGCCCTCGCGCAGCTTGAAGTCGTAGACGCGCCCGTCCGGGCTCACCTTCCAGGATTCGGCCAGGCTCGGGGTCAGGAGATTGCCGGGCATCGGCTTCACGAGCGCGTCGTGCATCGCGGTGAGCACCCAGAACGGGGTCAGCACCCCGACCACCTCGGCCGGATCGAACCAGGCGGGCGCGAGCGTCACGTAGAGCGCCCAGCGCATCTCCCCTTCCGGCTTGGCCTGGGCCGCCGCGGGGGCGAGCCCGGCACCGAAGAGCAGGACGGCAACCAGGATTCCGGACACGAGAGCGCGCATGGGTCTTAGCCTCGGAGCTTCGGATCCCACGCGTCCCGCAGCGTGTCGCCGAAGAGATTGAATCCCAGGACGGCCAGGCTGATCGCCAGGCCGGGGAAGAGCGCGAGCCACGGCGCCTGCTCCATGAACGCGCGGCCGCTGCTGCTGAGCATGAGCCCCCACGAGGGTATCGGGGGCTGGGTGCCCACCCCGAGGAACGACAGCGACGCCTCGATCAGGATGGCGTTGCCGAGCCAGATGGAGGCGATGACCAGGATGGGCGCGGTCACGTTGGGCAGGATGTGGGTCAGGATGATCCGCGGATGGCGGCAGCCGATGGCCTGCGCGGCCTCCACGTAGCGGTTCTGCTTGGCGGCGAGCACCGCGCCGCGCACGATGCGGGAGTTCCCGGGAATGATCACCATCGCGATCGCGAGCATCGCGTTGGTGGTGTTGGGCGTGAGCACCGAGACGATGGCCAGCGCCAGCACCAGGCCGGGAATCGCCTGGATGGCGTCCATGATCCGCTGGAACACGAGATCGGTGCGCCCCTCGCAGTAGCCGCACAAAAGCCCGATGATCATGCCCGCGACCGTGCCGATCCCGACCGCGAGCAGGCCGACCCAGAGCGAGATGCGGCTCCCGTAGATGACGCGGCTCAGGACGTCCCGGCCGATGTCGTCGGTGCCAAAGGGGTGCTCCCAGCTCGGAAAGGCGAGCCGGATCTCCGGCTGCGCGGCGAGCGGATCGTAGGGCGCGAGCACGTCGGCGAAGATCGCGGTGAGCACGATCACCGCGATGAGCGCGGCGGAGACCGCCCCGAGCGGCTTGCGCCGGATGACGGCCCAGAGGGCGCGCGCGCGACCCAGCTCGACGGTGGGCTCGGCCTCGAAGTGGGCGGCGGGCGCGGTCACGGCCATCGCGGGGCCCTCGTCACTGGTACCGGATGCGCGGGTCGAGCCACGCGTAGGTGAGATCCACCAGCAGGTTCAGGCTGACGAGGGTGCCCGCCACCAGCATCACGTTGGTCTGCACCACCGGGTAGTCGCGGAAGAGGATCGCCTCCACCGTGAGCCGGCCCATGCCGGGCAGCGCGAAGATCGTCTCCACGATCACGGTCCCGG
>CAMLFJ010000239.1 GCA_946479205.1 uncultured bacterium
AGCGCCATGCGCGGCTGCAGCCGCTGGAAGCTCGGCCGCCCCGCGTCGTCGAGGGCCACGATCTCCCCGTCGATCACGAAGGACTCGACCGGCAGCGCCCGCAGGGCGCGCACCACTTCCGGGTAGCGCGACGTGGTGTCCTGCCCGCTCCGGCCGTAGAGCTCGACGCGATCCCCGCGCCGCGCCCCGAGCACGCGCACGCCGTCGTACTTGATCTCGAAGAGCCACGCGGGATCCGAGAACGGCCGCTCGGCGAGAGTGGCCAGCGTGAAGGGCTGCCCGCGCGCGATCACCTCGCCGCGCGGCGCCCCCAGCGCGTCGAGGCGCGCGCGGATCACCGCGAGGCGCCCGGAGGCGTTCGCCATCTCCTCGACGGTGAGCCCGGAGAGCACCGACTGCGGATACCGCTCGGTCAGCTCGGCCGCGTCGGCCGGGATGGCGGCGCCGTCGGCCTTCTTGAGCAGGAGCCAGTCCTTGTCCTTGCCCGACATGCGGGCGAGCGTCCAGCGCCCGCGCATCTTGTGGCCGAAGATCTCCACCTCGAGCTTGCCGCGCGCGAGCTGGGCGAGCGGATCCTCGGGCTTGGCCGAGCGGTACCAGCCGTGGTCCCACACGATGACCGAGCCGGCGCCGTAGTTGCCGGGCGGGATCACGCCCTCGAAGTCCCCGTACTCGATGGGATGATCCTCGACGTGGACCGCGAGCCGCTTCTCCTCCGCGTGCGCGGAGGGCCCCTTGGGCACCGCCCAGCTCTTCAGCACTCCGTCCATCTCGAGGCGCAGGTCGTAGTGCAGCCGGCGCGCCGCGTGCTTCTGCACCACGAAGAGCCGGCCGCCGGTGGGGGGCCGGCCGCCGAACGGCTCGGGGGTGCGCTCGGGATCGCGCTTCTTCCGGTAGGTGGTGAGCTCGGGCCCAATACGTCGCCCCTTCTTGCCGCGTGCACCACCATCCCGTGCGGTTGCCATCGGAGTCTTGGAGCATAGCTGCCTGCGTGGTACTGTGCAAAGCCTCACGGTCATGGCGCCTCATTCACTCGGCTCCGGCACCATTTCCTTCGGGCTCGTCTCGATCCCGGTGAAGCTGTATACCGCCGCGTCGTCGGGCAACGTGAGCTTCAACCTGCTGCACGCCAAGTGCGGCAGCCGGATCAAGCAGCAGACGTTCTGCCCGGTCGACAACGAGGTCGTCGAGCGCAGCGCGCTGGTCAAGGGCTACGAATTCCAGAAGGACCAGTACGTGCGCTTCACCGACGAGGAGCTGAAGTCGCTGGAAGGCGAGTCGTCGAAGGTCATCGACATCGCCGAGTTCGTCCCGCTCTCCTCGGTGGACCCGATCTTCTTCGAGAAGACGTACTACCTGGGGCCGGACAAGGGCGGCGAGAAACCCTACCGCCTGCTCGCCGACGCGATGGCCAAGAGCGACAAGGTGGCGCTGGCCACCTTCGTCATGCGCGGCAAGGAGAGCCTCGTGCTCGTCCGCCCCGCCCAGGACGGGCTGATGCTGCACACGATGTACTTCGCCGACGAGGTGCGCGACTTCGGCGAGATCGAGAAGGGCAAGTCGGTGAAGCTCCGCGAGGGCGAGCTCGGCCTGGCCGAGCGCCTGATCGGCGAGCTCTCGCACGACGAGTTCAAGCCCGAGCAGTACCGGGACCAGTACCGCGAGCGGGTGCTCGAGCTCGCGAACTCGAAGGTGGAGGGCAAGGAGATCACCGCGGTCGAGCCGGAGGCCCAGCGCGCCCAGGTCATCGACTTGATGGACGCGCTCAAGCAGAGCCTGGCCAAGCGCGCCGCCGCCGCGCCGGCGGCCCCCGCGGACAAGGCCGCGGCGCCCCACCCGAAGAAGCCCCCCGCGAAGGCCGCCCCCCGGCGCGCCGCCGCGGCGGAGCGCAAGGCCGAGGGCGGCCGCAAGTAGGTAACCGCCATAAGGTCGATTGCCGGAAATGCGCCGCGCCGGTGACGGGCGGCGTCAGGATGCCGGTGGCTCCGCTGCTCGATTCGTAAGTCAATTCAGCTAGTTCCAGCCTGGCAACTGCATTGCAAAGTCCTTCAATCGTCGCAGATCGCTCTCCTACATTCCATACCCGAGGGATCAAGATGATGAGGACTCTGATCGGCTGGACCGTGGGCGCCGCGTGCGCCACCGTGATCGTGAGCGGGATCTCCGCGCTGCCCGTGCAGGGCCAGGACATCAAGCACGAGCGGAAGGAGATCGAATCCTCGCGGCAGCAGCTCCGCGAGGCCTACCGGTCGGGCGATCCCGCGGCCATCAAGACCGCGCGGGAGAATTACCAGAAGGCCCGCAACGAGCCGCTGAAGAACCGGCGCGAGCCGCGCGGCGGCCAGGATCCGAAGTAGCCCGATCCTGAGCCCGCCGGCCTACAGGTCGGCGGGATGGCCCCGGTGCCAGTCGGTCGTTGACTGGTAGGCGCGGGCGGCGGCCAGGATCGTGTTCTCCTCCCACGCGCGCCCCATGAGCTGCAGGCTCGTCGGCAGGCCGCGCGCCCCGAAACCGTTCGGCACCGCCACCGCGGGCAGGCCCGCGCCGTTGCCGACCGCGCCCATCACGTCCCGCGCGGTCCCCCGGATCGCGCTGCGCACCTCGCCCCCCAGCATCGCGGCCACCGTCGCGCGCCCCGGGGCGACGAGGGCGTCGAGCGGGGCCAGCACCCGGTCCGCCTCGCGCGCCATCACGGTCCGCAGCCGCAGCGCCTTCACGTAGTCCTTGGCGAGGATCGCGTCGCGCGCGTAGGGGGTGTAGTGGTCTTCCGGCGCGGTGAGCCCCGCGATGGCGCCGCTCTCGATCAGGTCCTCGAACGCGCTCGCCGCCTCCGCGAACAGGATGGTGCGCGTGATGTCGTCGTACGGAAGATCCGGCAGCGCGACCTCCTCGACGGTGCCGAGCCCGCGCAGCACCTCGAGCGAGCGCGCGAAGTTCTCCCGCACCGCGTCCTCGCAGCCGTCGGTGATGCCGCGCAGCACGCCGAAGCGGAAGCGCCGACCGGCCGACCCGCCCGCGTCGTAGCGATAGGCGCGGTCCACCGTGGTCGGATCCGCCGCGTCGCGCCCCGCGATGGCTTCGAGCACGAGGCCGCAGTCGTCCGCGGTGAGCGCGAGCGGGCCGAGCTTGTCGAGGGTCCAGCAGAGCGCCATCGCGCCGTGGCGGCTCACCCGGCCGTAGGTCGGCCGCAGCCCGGCGAGGCCGCAGTTGCCCGCGGGCGAGAGGATGGAGCCCCACGTCTCCGAGCCGATGGCGAAGGGCACCAGCCCGGCCGCGACCGCGGAGCCCGAGCCGCTCGACGAGCCGCCGCTCCACGCCTCCCGGTTCCACGGATTGACGCCGGGTCCGGTGAACGCGGCATTCGGCTGGCGATAGCCCATGCCCCCCGCCAGCTCCACCATCGCGAGCTTCGCGCAGAGCACCGCGCCCGCGGCCTCGAGCTTGAGGATCGCGGTGGCGTCGAAGTCGAAGCAGCGGTCCTTGAAGGGCGCGGCGCCCCAGGTGGTCGGGATGCCGCCCGAGGTCGCCAGCAGGTCCTTGGCCCCGTAGGGGATGCCGTGGAGCGGGCCCCGGTACCGGCCGGCCGCGATCTCCGCCTCGGCGCGCCGCGCCTGCTCGATGGCGCGGTCGCGCGTGACCGTGACCACCGCGTTGTAGGGTGGGCCGAGGCGCTCCAGGCGATCGAGGAAGGTCTCGGCCAGCGCGACCGGAGAGAGGCGGCGCGCGCGGATGCCCTCCGCGAGCTGCCGCACCGGCGTGAAGACCACGTCCTCGGCCATCACGGCTCCGCGCGGTAGGCCGCGAAGGGCTGGGCGGGCTCGTCCGCATTGGTGAGGCGCACCGCGCGGAGAGCGCGGGAGGCCTGCACGATCGCTTCGATGGAGGTCCGCACGCCCGCGAGCTGCTCGGCGTCCAGGCGGCTTCCGTAGCGCTCGCGCACCAGGGCGAGCATGGTGTCCACTTCGGCCCGGACCGCGTCGGCCTCGCTCATGCCGCCCGCATTCTAGCGGAGGCGCGGATCGAGCGCATCGCGGAGTCCGTCGCCGAGCAGGTTGAAGCCGAGCACGGCCAGGAAGATGGCGAGGCCGGGCAGCGCGGCCACGTGGGGCGCCACGTTCATGTACTGCCGGCTGCTGGAGAGCATGCTGCCCCAGTCGGAGGTCGGCGGCTGGACGCCCAGGCCGAGGAAGGACAGCCCGGCCAGCGCGGTGATCATCCCGCCCACGTTCAGGGTGACCGCCACCACGATCGGGGCGAGGCAATTGCGCAGCACGTGCGAGATCGAGAGCCGCAGCTCGGAGAGGCCGAGGGCGCGCGCCGCCTCCACGTACTCGGTCTGCTTCACCGCGAGCACGGTGGCGCGCACGATACGGCCGTAGAACGGGATGTTCACGATCGCGACCGCGACCATCCCGTTGACGAGGCCGGGGCCGAGCGTGGCGATGATCGCGATCGCGAGCAGGAAGTACGGAAACGCCATCAGGGTGTCGATCGAGCGCATCACCACCTGGTCCACCCACCGGCCGACGAAGCCGGCGAGCAGCCCGCAGACCGAGCCGGCCGCCGCCGCGAGCACGGTGGCGGCGAGGCCGACCACCAGCGAGGTGCGCGCGCCGTAGAGCAGCCGGCTCAGCAGGTCGCGCCCGAACTCGTCGGTGCCGAGCGGATGCCCGGCGGTGAAGGGCCGCGCGAGGCGGCGCGCGGTGTCGATGGTATCCGGGTTGTGCGGCGCGAGCAGCGGGGCCAGCACCGCGGCGGCCCCGAGGGTGACCACCAGGGCCAGGCCGAACACCGCGCTGCCGCTCTTGCGGAACATGCGCGTGGCCTCCGCCACCCCGGAGCGGCCGGCGGGAGCGACCGCCACCACGCCGCGGCTCGTCGCCACGCTACTCATAGCGGATGCGCGGATCGAAGACCGCGTAGAGCAGGTCCACCACCAGGTTCACCACCACGAAGGTGGTGGCGATCAGCAACACGCCCCCCTGCACCAGCGGATAGTCGCGAGCCTGGATCGCGCGCACCATCATGGAGCCGAGCCCGGGCCAGGAGAACACGGTCTCGGTGAGGATGGCCCCGCCGAGGAGATAGCCCACCTGCACGCCGACCACGGTGAGGATCGGGTTGAACGCGTTCTTGAGCACGTGCCGCGCGATGACCACCCGCTCGGCCAGGCCCTTGGCGCGCGCCGCGCGCACGTAGTCCTGCCGGATGATCTCGAGCACGCTCGAGCGGGTGAGGCGCGCCACCGCCGCCGCGGAGGCGGTGCCGAGGGTGATCGCGGGCAGCACGAGATGCCAGAGCATATCGGTGAAGCCGCCGCCGTAGGGCGAGACCATGCCCGCCGACGGGAACCACCGGAGCGAGAGCGCGAAGACGAGGATCAGCATGATGCCGGTCCAGAAGACGGGCAGGCTCACCCCGGTCACCGCCACGCCCATGCTGAGCTTGTCGAGCCACGAGTACTGCCGGGTGGCCGAGACGATCCCCGCGCTGAGCCCGAGGGTCACCGCGATCAGCAGCGCGCCGGCGGTCAGGATCACGGTGGCCTTGAAGCGCAGCAACACCTCGGGCAGCACCTCGCGCCCGAGCGGGATGGAGCGGCCGAGATCGCCCTGCACCACGCGGCCCATCCACTGCAGATACTGGAGCGCGACCGGCCGGTCGAGGCCGAGATCGCGGCGCAGGCGCTCCACGTCCTCGCGGGTGGCCTGCGCGCCCAGCATGATGGCGGCCGGATCGCCGGGGGCCAGGCGCATCACCCCGAAGACGAGCAGCGAGACCCCGACCAGGACGGGCAGCGCCAGCA
>CAMLFJ010000240.1 GCA_946479205.1 uncultured bacterium
TAGGTGACCGCCGCGTCCTCCTCGACCGGGCCCATGAAGGTCTTGAACATGAGATTGAACTGGCGCGGAGGCGTGAGCTCGCCCTTGCCGCAATCCGGGCACCGCGTGCGCCGGGCCGCGCAGTGACCGCACGGCTCCCCGGGGGGGATCGTGAACTTGTTCCCCTTCGTGGCCGGGCAGAAGTGGGTCCACGGCAGCGCGTCCACCTGATCGGCCCGGAAGCGCAGCTTGCACTCGCGACAGTCCACCATGGGGTCGGTGAAGTTCTCCAGGTGGCCGCTCGCCTTCCAGACGGTGGGGTGCATCAGGATCGACGCGTCGATGCCCACCATGTCCGGCCGGCGCTGCACGAAGTCCCGCCACCAGACCCGCTTGATGTTGCTCTTGAGCTCGACTCCCAGCGGGCCGTAGTCCCAGCACGAGCCGGTGCCGCCGTAGATCTCGCTCGACTGGAAGACGAACCCGCGCCGCTTGCAGAGCGAGACGAGCGTCTCCATCGTGACCATGGCGGTCAGGATAGCACGGCGCGCGAGGGCCCCTCACCCTGCCCTCTCCCCGGAGGGGAGAGGGAGAGCGATCAGGGGCGCGGAGGGATGGGCTCGGACACCATCGACAGCGAGCGGCGCGTCTGGGCGAGGAAGCGCGAGGACAGCGGATAGCGGCCCATGAGCCGCGCCACCAGGCCCTCCAGCACCGCGATCAGCTCCGCGTCGAGGTCCGCGGCCAGGTTGAGCCGGAGCGCTTCCTCCCACGACAGCGCGCGAAGCCGCGTCAGGGTGCCCAGGAGCGCACCGGAGAGCGGCATCGCGTCGGCCCCGGGTCGGCAGCCCGCGCAGACGAGCCCGCCCGCGGTCACGTCGAGGGCCGCGTCCGGAAACGGGGCGGGCCGGCCGCAGGCCACGCAGCGATCGAGCCGCGGGCGATGACCCAGCAGATCCACCGCCCGCAGCCCGAAGCACACCGAGACCCGCGCGGGACGGCGGGCCAGCTCCAGCGCGGCGAGCGCCCGGACCAGCAGGGCGAAGAGGGCCGGATGGGGATCGCGGTCCGCGGAGAGGCGCGCCACCATCTCCACCGCCCACGCGCCCTGCCCGAGGCGCTCCAGGTTCTCCCGCACCCGGACGAACGGGCGCACGATGTCGAAGTGGTCCACCTGCACCAGCTCGCTCCGCCCGCCGTCGAAGAACACCATCTCTCCGAGGGTGAACAGCTCGAGCGCGCTCCCGAAGCGCGACCGGGGCCGGCGCGCCGCGCGGGCGATCCCGCGCACCTTGCCGTACTCGCGGGTGTAGAAGTCCACGAGGCGGTCGCTCTCCCCGAAGGCGCGCCGCCCGATCACCACCGCGCGGGTCTTGTGGAGCGCCATGTCAGGACGTCAGCAGGAAGCCGAACTCCCGGAGCGCCTTGTCGTCCTTGCGCCAGTCCGAGCGCACGCGCACGGTCAGGTCCAGGTAGACCTTGATGCCGAAGAAGCGCTCGAGATCGGTCCGCGCCGCGGCCCCGATGCGCTTGAGCATCGCCGCGCCCTTGCCGATCACGATGCCCCGCTGGGACTCCCGCTCCACGAAGATGATGGCGCGGATGTACAGGCACTCGGGGCGGTGGCGCTCGGTCAGCTCCTCCACCCGCACCGCGCACGCGTAGGGCACCTCCTGGTGGGTGAGCCGGAAGATCTTCTCCCGGATGGCCTCCGCCACCCAGAACGTCTCCGGCTGATCGGTGAGCGCGTCCGGCGGGAAGTAGGCCGGGCGCTCGGGCAGGGCCGCCACGATCAGGTCGAGCAGGCGGTCGCAGTGCTCGCCGCGCTCGGCGGAGAGGGGGACGATCTCCGCGAACGGGTAGGCCACCCGGTAGGCCGCGATCAGCGGGAGCAGGCGTGCCTTCGGGCTCACCAGGTCGGTCTTGTTGAGACAGCAGTAGACCGGGGCGCGGCAGGCCTTGAGCCGGTCGAGCGCGTCGCGGTCGAGGCGCGCCGGATCCTCGGTCGCCTCCGCCACGAAGCAGGCGAGGTCCACGTCCTCCACCGCGCGGTCCGCGGTCTTGGCCATGAGCTGGCCGAGCCGGCCGGCCCCCGCGTGCAGTCCCGGCGTATCCACGAAGATGATCTGCGCGCCGGGCAGGTGGCGAATCCCGGTGATGCGGGTGCGGGTCGTCTGGGGGCGCGGGGAGACAATCGCCATCTTCTCGCCGACCAGGCGGTTGAGCAGCGTGGACTTGCCCACGTTGGGCCGCCCGACGAGGGCCACGAAGCCCGCCCGATGCGGAGACGCCATCAGGCTTCGAGGAGCCCGGCCCAGAGCCGCGCGGGGACCGAGCGCGGCGATCTGGAGCGGGGTGGGCCGGCCAGGATCTCGCGCGCCCGCTCGTGCATCCGGCGGGCGCGGCGCGGCTCGTGATCGTCGTAGCCGGCCAGGTGGAGGAGCCCGTGCACGACCAGCAGGTCGAGCTCCGCGGTCAGCGGCACCCCGAGCCGCCGCGCCTGGCGCGCCGCCGTCTCCACCGAGACGATCACCTCGCCCCAGAGCCGGCCCGGGCCCGGACCGGCCAGGTCGAAGGCGAGCACGTCGGTGGCCCGTCGGATGCCGAGGTAGCGGGTGTTGAGCGCCCGGATCCGGCGGTCGTCCACCACCGTGACGTGGACCTCACGGTCGGCGCGCCCGAGCGCGGCGAGCGCCCGGCGGGCCACCGTGCGCAGGCGCGCCGGCGAGACGCGGGTCCTCCGCTGCAGATTGGAAACCGCGACCGGCACCGGCGGGCCCGACCTCAGCCCGCTCCGCGCGACGACGGCTTCTGGACGCGATCGTAGGCGCGCACGATGGAGGAGACGAGGTCGTGGCGCACGACGTCGCGGTCGTCGAAGTAGATGAATCGGATGCCGTCGATCCCGTGCAACACCGTCTGCACCTCGATCAGGCCCGACGGCCGGCTCGCGGGCAGGTCGACCTGGGTGATGTCCCCGGTGACCACCATCTTGGAGTTGAAGCCGAGCCGGGTCAGGAACATCTTCATCTGCTCGGAGGTGGTGTTCTGGGCCTCGTCGAGGATGATGAAGGCGTCGTTGAGCGTGCGCCCGCGCATGTAGGCGAGCGGCGCGATCTCGATGGCGCCCTTCTCGGAGAGCGCGCTCACCTTCTCGGGCTCGAGCATGTCGTAGAGCGCGTCGTAGAGCGGGCGGAGATACGGATGCACCTTCTCCACCAGGTCGCCGGGGAGAAAGCCCAGGCGCTCGCCCGCCTCCACCGCGGGGCGCGTCAGGACGATGCGCGCGACCTCGCGCTTCAGCAGGGCCGAGATCGCCATCGCCACCGCCAGGTACGACTTCCCGGTCCCGGCGGGGCCGATCGCGATGACGAGGTCGTGCCCCCGCACCGCCTCCAGGTAGCGCTTCTGGTTGGCGGTCTTCGGGGTGATGAAGCGCCGCCGCGAGGGCACCGAGATGGCGTCGGCCATCACCGACTTGACGTCCGCGCCCGGCTCGTTCCCCGCGACGCGCAGGGCCGATCGGATGTCGGCCGCGCCGAGCGAGGGGCGCTCCCGCAGCATGGCCACCAGGTCCCGCATGACTCGCTCCACCTCCAGCACCTGCCGCTCTTCTCCCCGAAGGGTCACGTCGTGGCCGCGCGCGGTGATGCGGACGTCGTACTGGGTCTCGAGATGGCGCAGGTGCTCGTCGTGGCGGCCGAGAAGGGCGAGGTGGTTGAGATCCGGAGGCAGGACGATCCGCCGGGTGACGCCGGTGGCTTCAGTCAACGAAGGCTCATTCCTCTACCGGAGAGCATATCACGCGGATCCCAGGCCTTCCACGACGCGGATCCCGAGCTCGCGGAGCTGCTTGGCGTCCACCGGAGCGGGGGCATCGGTGAGCGGGCACGTGCCCTTCTGGGTCTTGGGGAAGGCGATGACCTCCCGGATGGACTCCTGGCCCGCCATGTTGGCGGCGAGGCGATCCAGGCCGAAGGCGATCCCGCCCATGGGCGGCGCGCCGAACTCGAGGGCCTCCAGGAGGAAGCCGAAGCGCGCCCGGGCGTCCTCCTTGGAGATGCCGATGAGCCCGAACACGCGCTCCTGGACCGCGGGCTGGTGGATGCGGATGGAGCCGCCCGCCGCTTCCTGGCCGTTCAGCACGAGATCGTAGGCCTTGGCGCGGGCGCGGCCCGGATCGGACTCGAGCAGCGGGAGATCCTCGTCGCGGGGCGCGGTGAACGGATGGTGGACCGCGTCCCACCGCTTCTCGTCGGCGTTCCACTCGACGAGCGGGAAATCGATCACCCACGCGAAGACGTCGCGATCGGCCGGAATCAGCTTGAACCGGCGCGCGAGATCCACCCGCAGGCGCCCCAGCACGGTGGCCGCGACCGCGGGCGTGTCGGCTACCAGCAGCAGCAGGTCACCCGCGACGCCGCCCAGCGTCTCGACCAGCCGCGCCTGGATGCCCTGGATGAACTTGGCCACCGGGGACTGCAGCCCATCCGGGTTCACCTTGATCCACACCAGGCCCTTGGCCCCGGCCTGCTTGGCCTCCGCGGTGAGATCGTCGAGCTCCTTGCGGCTCATGCCACCCGCCCCGGGCACGCGGAGCCCCTTCACCGCGCCCCCCGCGGCCACCGTCTGGGCGAAGGCCTGGAACTCGCCGTTCGCGAACAGGGCCGAGCAGTCCTGAAGCTCCATCCCGAAACGCAGGTCGGGCTTGTCCGAGCCGTAGCGCGCCATCGCCTCGTCGTAGGGGATGCGCGGGAACGGGCGCTCGAGCTCGACGCCCTTCACGCGCCGCCACATCTCGGCCGCCAGGCCCTCGATGATGGGCAGGAAGTCGTCGCGGTCGAGGAAGGACGTCTCGATGTCGATCTGGGTGAACTCGGGCTGGCGGTCCTTCCGGAGATCCTCGTCGCGGAAGCAGCGCACGATCTGGAAGTAGCGCTCGAAGCCCGCCACCATCAGCAGCTGCTTGAAGAGCTGCGGGGACTGGGGCAGCGCGTAGAAGCTCCCGGGCTGCAGCCGGCTCGGCACCAGGAAGTCGCGGGCACCCTCCGGAGTCGAGCGGGTCAGGAACGGCGTCTCCACCTCGAGGAACGCTTCCCGGTGGAGGTAGTCGCGCGCGGCCCGGCAGATCTGGTCGCGGATCTGGAAGGCCCGCAGGACGTGCGGCCGCCGCATGTCGAGGTACCGGTACTTGAGCCGCAGCGTCTCGTCGATCTCCGCGTCGTCGTCGAGCTGGAAGGGCAGCGGGCGCGACTCGTTGAGGATGCGCACCTCGGAGACCTGGACCTCGACGCCGCCGGTGGCCAGCTTGGCATTCTCGGTCCCGGGCGGCCGCGCCCCCACGATCCCGCGGACCGCGAGCACGAACTCGGTTCGCACCGCCTCCGCCTTCGCGTGCGTCCCGCCGCCTCCGCCCGGGTTGAACACGCACTGGGTCAGGCCGTCCCGGTCGCGGAGATCGATGAAGAGCAGGCCGCCGTGGTCCCGGCGACGATACGCCCAGCCCATCAGGGTGACCGTCTGTCCGACGTGCTCGCTCCGCAGCGCGCCGCAGCTATGCGTCCGCCGCCAGCCTCCGAGGCTCTCCGTCACGCGCTCGTCTCCCCCGCCCGGCCCGTCCGAGGCTCGCGCCACTCCACCGCGCCGCCCGCACCCAGCACGCCGATCTTCCGGTAGCCGCGGGCCTCCAGGTCCTGCAGCTGCTTGCCGAGCCGCTTGGCCCGCGCCTCCAGCAGCACCTGCTTGCCCTGCTCGCGCAGGTCGCGGGCGAGGGCGAGCACCGGGCCCAGGGCCTCGGTCTCGTCGAAG
>CAMLFJ010000241.1 GCA_946479205.1 uncultured bacterium
GACTTCGTGGGCGGCAAGATCGCGCGCTTCAAGCGACCGCACGTGGTGACGTTCTGCGACGCGCTGCCGCGCACCGCGGAGGGGACGATCGACCGCGAGGCGGTCAAGGCGAAGTGGGCATGACGGGGCCGACATGAAGATCTTCGACGAGCACCACGAGATGTTGAGTGGGAGAGGGCCTCGGCGGCCCCCTCCCAGGCCCTCCCCCAGGAACCGCAGGATTGCGCCGGCAAAGCCGGCGCTCGAGCTCGCGCGAGCTGCCGCATGAAGATCTTCGACGCGCACCACGAGATGTTCAGGCAGGCGGTGCGGGCCTTCGTGCAGAAGGAAGTGGAGCCGCACGTCGAGGCCTGGGAGCAGGCCGGCGAGATCCCCAAGTCGATCTGGCCGCGGATGGGCGCGCTCGGCTTCCTCGGCGTGGAGTACGACGAGAAGTACGGCGGGGGTGGGGCCGACGTGCTCACCACCGCGGTGCTGTGCGAGGAGATGGCGCGGGCCCGCTGCGCCTCGTTCGCGATGGCGGTGGGCGTGCATACCGACATGGCCTCACCGCATCTCTACTGGACGGGCAGCGAGGCCCTCAAGGAGAAGTACCTGCCCGCGATCTGCCGCGGAGAGGCCCTCACCGCGATCGCGGTGACCGAGCCGGGCGGCGGCTCCGACGTGGCCGCGATCCGGACCCGGGCGGTGCGCGACAGCGATCACTACGTGCTCGACGGCTCCAAGATGTTCATCACCAACGGGGTGCTCGCCGACATCTACTTCGTGGCCGCGAGAATTCAGGACTCGCCCCTCGCCACCGGGCCCCTCACCACCGAGCCCCTCACCCTGCCCTCTCCCCAGAGGGGAGAGGGAGGGCGGCACCGCGGGATCTCGATGTTCCTGGTGGAGCGCAACACGCCCGGCTTCACGGTGAGCCGCAAGCTCGACAAGATGGGTAACCGCGCCTCCGACACCGCCGAGCTCGCCTTCGAGGGCATGCGGGTGCCGGCCGAGAACCTCCTCGGCGCCGAGGGCAAGGGCTTCTACGAGGTCATGCGCGTCTTCCAGCGGGAGCGCCTGGTGGCGGGTCTGCACGCGGTGGCCGGCTGCGAGCGGGCGCTGGAGGACACGATCGCCTACGTGCAGCAGCGCCACGCCTTCGACGAGCCGCTCTCGAGGAAGCAGGTGGTGCGCCACAAGCTCGCCGATCTCGCGACCCTCATCGAGGCCGCGCGCTGGCTCACCTACGCGGCGTGCCTGAAGTACCGGGACCGGGAGGAGGCGGTGAAGGAGATCTCGATGGTGAAGCTCTTCACCGCCGAGATGGCCCAGAAGGTCGCCTACGACTGCGTGCAGCTCCACGGCGGCTACGGCTACATGCGGGAGTACCCCATCGAGCGGTTCTTCCGGGACATCCGCCTCATGACCATCGGGGGCGGGACCTCCGAGATCATGAAGGAGATCATCGCCAAGCAGATGGCGATATGAGTTCGGTGGACTTCGTCGCGATCGGGCACGTCACGCTGGACCAGACGCCGCGGGGGACCCGGCCCGGGGGCGCGGCCTACTACACCGCGATGACCGCGCACCGGCTGGGCCTCCGCGTCGGCCTGCTGACCTCGTTCGGGCCCGACTTCCCGCGCGAGGCCGTTCCCGCCGACATCGAGGTGGTGAACGTCCCCGCGGAGCGCACCACGACGTTTCGCATCGGCCAGACCCGGCCCGGGCCGGGCGGGCGGACGCGGGAGCTCGCGGTGCTCGCCCGGGCCGCCGACCTGGAGGCGGACGCGCTGCCCGAGGCGTGGCGGGACGCGACCCTCGGCGCGCTGGCCCCGGTCACGGGCGAGGTGGACCCTGGCTTCGCGGCCGCGTTCCCGGAGACTTCCCTGGTCGCCCTGCCCCAGGGCTGGATGCGTCAGCGCGGCAAGGGCGGCATCCTGGCGCCGCAGCCGTGGGAGGACGCCGATCTGGTCTTGCCGCGCGTCCAGGCGCTGGTGGTCAGCCACGAGGACGTCGAGCCGTTCGAGAAGGACGCGGTCGAATGGTTCCAGCAGGTCCCGGTCGGCGCGGTGACCCGCGGCTCCGACGGGGCGATCCTCTTCGTCAACGGGGACCGGTACGGGGTCGAGCCCGACGTCGCGTTAGAGAAGGACGCGACCGGCGCGGGCGACGTCTTCGCGGCCGCTCTGCTCGTCAGCTACAACCGGGACGGCAATGCGTGGGACGCGGCCGCGGTGGCCGCCTGCTGCGCGGCGGCGTCCGTCGAGGCCGACGGGGCCGCGGGCATCCCGGATCGCGAGCGCCTCGAGGCGCGGCTCGCCGCCTACCGGCGCCGGCACGGGATCTGAGCCTCCGGGCTTCGCCTTGCCGCCGCCCGCGGCCCGGGGCTACACTTCGGAGCGAGGCGGACGACCCCACATGGCAGACCGGAAGATCCGGATCACCGCGGGCCGCGTCACGGCCGACGCGACGCTGAATGGCTCGAAGACGGCCTCGGCGGTGTGGGACGCGCTCCCGCTCGACATCCCCGGCGAGACCTGGGGTGACGAGATCTACTTCAGCATCCCGGTGAAGGCCAAGGCGGAAGACCCCTGCGAGGTGGTGGACCTGGGCGATCTGGCCTACTGGCCCCCGGGCTCCGCGTTCTGCATCTTCTTCGGGCCGACGCCGTCCAGCCGGGGTGACGAGATCCGGCCGGCGAGCCCGGTCAACGTGTTCGGTCGTGTGCTGGGTGATCCCACCGTGTTCAAGTCGGTGCGCTCCGGGACGAAGGTCCGCGTCGAGCGCGCCTGACAGGGAGGACTGCATGAAGATCTTTCTGGATAGCGCGAACGTGGCCGAGCTGAAGGAGGGCGTGGCGATGGGCCTGGTGGACGGCTGCACCACCAATCCCTCGCTGATCGCCAAGGAGAAGCGCCCGTTTCGCCCACTGGTCGAGGAGATCTGCCGCGTGGTCCCGGGCGACGTGAGCCTGGAAGTGGTGGCCACCGACTTCGACGGCATGGTCAAGGAGGGCAAGGAGCTGGTCCAGGTGGCGCCCAACGTGGTGGTCAAGTGCCCGCTCACCAAGGACGGGCTCAAGGCGGTGAAGTACCTGACCGGCGAGGGCATCCGCGTCAACCAGACCCTCTGCTTCTCGGCCCCGCAGGCGCTCCTGTCCGCGAAGGCGGGCGCGGTCTACATCAGCCCGTTCCTGGGGCGCCTGGACGACATCGGCCACGTGGGCATGGACCTCGTCCGGGACATCTGCGAGATCTACCGGAACTACGGGTACAAGACCCAGGTGCTGGCGGCCTCGATCCGCAACCCGCTCCACGTGATCGACGCGGCGAAGGCGGGGGCCCACGTGGCCACCATGCCCTTCAACGTGCTCGAGATGCTCATGAAGCACCCGCTCACCGACATCGGCCTCAAGAAGTTCCTGGACGACTGGAACAAGCTCGGCGAGAAGATCTAGTCCCCAACGCAAACCGGTGCCCGCAAGGCAGTAAACGACAGTCCGCGGCCTGGGGGAGTGCGGGGGCCATTTCTGGGCCCCCGCATTAGATAGAGCCTAAAGATTTAAACGGTAGACCACACCGACCACCCGTTTCTCGATCTCCTCCGTATACCTCCATGAGGGCATGAGATGGACGCCGAGCGGGGGCTGATGGAGCGGGTGGCCAAGGGGGACCAGGGCGCGTTCAGCGACCTGGCCCAGCGCTACAGCGGCAAGCTCCTGGCGGTGGCGGGGCGCCTGCTCGGCTCCCGGGCCGACGCCGAGGACGCCGTCCAGCGCGCGTTCCTCCAATGCTACGCGGGGGCGCGCGGCTACAACCCGCGCTGGGCCGTCTCCACCTGGCTGTACCGCATCCTCACCAACGTGTGCGTGGACGAGCTCCGGCGTCGCGCCACCCGCACCGCCCACGACGAGCGCTCGGCCGTCGGACCACTGTCGTCGACCAACCACCGGCCGCCCGACGCCTATCTCGACCTGCACCGGGCGCTCGAGCGCGTGCCGCGCGAGGCGCGGGTGCTCCTGGCCCTGCGCTACGTGGATGGCCTGTCGTATGGGGAGCTGGCGCGGATCCGGGGTATCACCATCAATACCGTGAAGAGCCAGCTCACGCGGGGCAAGGCCCTGCTGCGGGACGAGCTCGGCAAGCGAGGAGCAGGCCATGAATGACGGCAAGATGCGGGAGCAGGACCAGCTCGATCGGCTGCTGGCGGACTACTTCCGGCCGGAGACGTCGCCCGCCGACATGGGTCGCCGGCTCGCGGCGGCGGCCCGGGAGTCCGAGACCGCGCTGACGCGGCTCGAGGGCAAGCTGGGCATCGAGGCGACCCCGCGAGGGATCTCGCTCGTCCGCACCGGCCAGGCCGGGAAGCCGGCCACCACCGCCGCGCGGAAGCTGGTCGAGCAGGCGCGGGAGGAGATCCACGAGTACCTGCGGGGCCAGCGGGCGTTCTTCGCGGTGCCGGTGGATCTGGTCACGGTGCCCGACTTCCAGCGGAAAGTCCTCGAGGCGGCTCGCCTCATCCCGTTCGGTGAGGCGCGCCCGTACGCGTGGATCGCCGCGCGTATCGGGAACCCCCGCGCGGTGCGCGCGGTGGGGACCGCGCTCGGCCGCAACCCGGTGCCGCTCATTTTGCCCTGCCACCGCGTGTGGCGGAGCGACGGCGGCCTCGGCGGCTACATCTTCGGCGCGGCGGTGAAGGACGGGCTGGCCGCGCTCGAGCGCACCACGCCGGTGCTGGAGGGCTGCACGAGCACGCGCATCGTGTGCCGCGTGGGCTGCATCCACGGCCGCCACATGCGGCCGGACAGCCGCGTGGTGTTCGCCTCGGTGGATGACGCGCGCTCGGTGGGCTACCGGCCCTGTAAGGTATGTCGCCCCGCGGCCTGAAGCCGGCGGTCTCCGTCGCGGCCCGGCTCGATCGGGTCGACTGGGCGGAGGTGGCCCACGCTCTCGACGAGCGAGGCTGGGCCACCACGCCCCCGCTGCTCACCGTCGCGGAGTGCGCGGAGCTGATCGGCCTGTACCGCGACGAGCGCCGGTTCCGCAGCCGGGTGGACATGGCCCGCTTCCGCTTCGGGGAAGGGGAGTACAAGTACTTCGCCAGCCCTCTGCCGCCCGTCGTGCGCGAGCTGCGCCGCCACGCGTACTCGCACCTCGCCCCGATCGCGATGGCCTGGGAGAAGACGCTCGGCAGCGATCACGGCTACCCGCCGGAGCTCGACGAGTTCCTCGCGGTCTGCGCCGCGCACGGCCAGACCAAGCCCACCCCACTCCTGCTGCGCTACGAGGCCGGCGGCTACAACTGCCTCCACCAGGACCTCTACGGCGACGTCGCCTTCCCCCTCCAGATGACCTGTCTCCTGAGCCGAGCGGGGCAAGACTTCACCGGCGGTGAGTTCCTCCTGGTGGAGCAACGCCCCCGCGCCCAATCAACCGGCTCGGTCGTCCCCCTCGAGCGCGGCCAGATCGTGATCTTCGCCACCCGTCACCGGCCCGCCCACGGCGCCCGCGGCGCCTATCGCGTCACCCTGCGCCACGGCGTCAGCCGCGTCACATCAGGCGAGCGCCACACCCTCGGCGTGATCTTCCACGACGCCAAATAGCCTCTCATGACCCCTCACCCTACCCTCTCCCCTGAGGGGGAGAGGGTGGGGATCGGGGAACCCTCGCCCCCGGAGCGGGAGAGGGCAGGGTGAGGGGTCGCTCAGATCAGCGGGCGAATGTCGCCCGCGAAGGCCTCGTAGATGCCGATCATGTCGTCGAGATCGCGGTAGCGCGTCTCGAGCAGCATCGACTCCACGC
>CAMLFJ010000242.1 GCA_946479205.1 uncultured bacterium
GTCAGGCCACCGGGCCGGGCCGCCGGGCGCGCGGCGGGGCGGGTGCGGGAAGGTTCTCGGCCGCGCGCGCGCTTCTTCTTCACTGCCGCTAGCCCCGCAGGGTCGCGGTGCCCTCGAAGCGGGCCTTGATCGGGTCGAGCGCGATGTCCGCCCAGCTCTCCGCGTTCATGAACTCCTCCCAGCGCTGGTAGAACAGGCGCTGGTTGTTCTCCGAGATGTACCGCTCGGAGACGAGCCCGGGATACTCCGGATGCGGCCCGGCGTGTCCCAGGCCCATCGAGAGATCCTGGGGATAGCGCCGCCCGAGCTGGCTCGCGCTCGCGGCCGTCACCTGGCGCCAGTTGTCGACGTCGTCCTGCTCGAACATGCCGGCGGCGCCGTTGTTGGCCTGGCTGCCGATGCGGATCGCCCGCTTGAGGGCCTCGGGCGCGGCCCGGTCCACGAGGACGAAGTGCCAGAACTCGGTCTGGAGCGGGCCGCGGGGCAGGGCCAGGCGGAAGCCGAGGATGCCGTTCGGGAAGATGCTGTGGTTGCCGAGCTGCACCCGGCGCGCGCGGAGCGCGCCGAGCCGCCGCTCGACCTCGGGCATGGTCGCGGCGTGGTAGTCCTGGAACAGCTGGAAGGTCTCGGTCGATATCCCGTGGACGTAGCGGGGGGCGTTGTCGTCCGCGTCGCGGAAGGTGATCGAGTGGCCGTTGACGAAGGCGTGCTTGTTCGGGCTCTCGAACTGGTCCTTGTGCGAGAGCCGCGGGCGGCCGAGGAAGCGGGTCTGCATGCGGGCGCTGGAGAGATGGGTGGTCGGGACGTGGTAGTTGTCCGAGCAGTTGTCCACCATGGTCTTCCAGTTGACCGGCTCGAGCCACTTCATCGGGCCCAGCGCCTGCATGCCGCCGTCGCGCCGGTTGAACACGGTGTCGAGGTACCAGCGCGCGTCGCCCAGGTAGGCCTCGAGGCTCGGGGCGTCCTTGGCCCAGGTGGCGAAGACGATCCCCGCGTAGGTCTCCACGCGGGCCTCGACGAGGCCGAGGGAGCTCCGGTCGAGCGCGTCGTAGTAGGCCTCGGACTTGCCCGGGACGTGGTCGAGCGCGCCGTCGTTGCGGTACGTCCAGCCGTGGTAGGTGCACATGAAGCGGGTGGCGTTGCCGTCGTCGCAGCGCACCACCCGGTTGCCCCGGTGCCGGCACATGTTGAGCAGCGCGTGGAGCCGCCCCTGCCCGTCGCGGGTCAGGATGACCGGGTCCTCGCCCATGTAGGTGTGGAAGAAATCGTCGCGGGCGGGCACCAGGCTCTCGTGCCCGATCATCAGCCAGGCGCGCCCGAAGATCCGGGCCATCTCGTCGTCGTAGACCGCCCGCTCGCTGAAGATGCGGCGGTCGATCTTGCCGGTGGCCGGATCGATGACGACGTACTTCCGGGTGGCGCCCATCCCGCGATCCTCCTTGTCGCGCTCATTATAGGCCGACCCGCGCGAGATCTTCACCGGCGTTTCGGTGCTATCATTCGCGACAGGACCACGCTCGCGCGGAGGCAGCGCTCATGACGACATCGCCGCCCGTCTCGTTCAGCCACTTCGGCATCTACGTGACCGACCTCGCGCGGATGGAGGACTTCTACACGCGCGTGCTCGGCCTGCTCGTGAGCGACCGCGGGCAGTTGCCGGGCGGATCCGACCTGGTCTTCCTCTCCCGGGATCCGGACGAGCACCACCAGATCGTGCTGGCGACCGGCCGGCCGCCCGGGGTGGAGTTCAACGTCGTGAACCAGATATCGTTCAAGCTGTCGACGCTCGCCGACCTCAAGGCCATGCACGCCCGGGCCCGCGACGAGGGGACCAAGCAGTTCCGGATCGTGACCCACGGCAACGCGTGGTCCGTCTACTTCGCCGACCCCGAGGGCAACCGGGTCGAGGTCTTCGTGGACACGCCGTGGCACACCCCGCAGCCGGTGGTGGAGCCGTTCGACATCGAGGCGCCGGTGGAGGTCATCGAGCGGGAGACCGAAGCGCTCTGCCGCAATCGCCCCGGGTTCATGTCGCGGGCGCAGTGGCGGGCGGCCCAGGTGACGCGGATGGCCGCGGCCCGCTAGCCGGACCGCGATCGCCTCCGGAGCGCGACGGCGGTGAGCTTCAGCATCATCGGCAAGGACACCCCGAAGCGCGACGGGGTCGAGAAGGTCACCGGGCACACCCAGTTCCTCCACGATCTCACCCTGCCGCGCCTCGCCCACGGCGCCATCCTCCGGACCCGCCACCCGCACGCGCGCGTGCTCCGGATCGACACGAGCGCGGCCGAGGCGCTGCCCGGCGTGATCGCGGTGATCACCGCCGACCGCGTGGAGCAGCACCCGTTCGGCTTCGCCAAGGATCACCTGGCGCTCAAGGGCGGCGCGGCCGACGGCGGCAAGGTGCGCTGCATCCGCGACGAGATCGCCGCGGTGGCCGCGCTGACCGAGGAGATCGCCCAGGAGGCGGTGCGGCGCATCCGGGTGGACTACCAGGAGCTGCCCGCGGTGTTCGACCCGGCGTCGGCCCTCCGGCCGGACGCCCCGCTCGTGCACGAGGGGCGCGGGAGCAACCTGGTCAACCTCCGCTACCAGTTCGCGCACGGCGACGTGGACGCGGCCTTCGCGCGGGCGGCCGTCGTGGTGGAAGGCGAATACCGGCTCAACTACGTGACCACCGCCTGCCTGGGCACGATGACCGCGATCGCGGCCTGGAGCGCGCCCGAGAGCCCCGACGCCTCGCTCACCATGTGGAGCACCACCCAGGTGCCGTTTCTCTACCAGCGCGACCTGGCCGAGGCCCTCGGCATCACCGGCGACCGGGTGCGCGTGATCCAGCCGCCGGTGGGCGGCAACTTCGGCCGCGGGCTCGATCTCTACCCGATCGACATCATCGCCGCGCTGCTGGCCCGGCGCGCCGGCCGGCCCGTGAAGATCGCCTTCGAGCGCATCGAGGAGTTCATCGCGAGCCCGACCCGCGAGCCGTGCGTGATCCACCTGCGGACCGCGGCGGACCGCGACGGCCGGCTGCTCGGCCGCGACGCGCGCGTGGTGATCGACAACGGCGCCTACGTCTCGTGGGGCTCGACGACACCCTACGTGATGCTCTCCACCACCGCCGGGCTCTACCGCGTCCCCGCGGTGCGCTTCGACACCAGCATCGTCTACACCAACAACCCGTACTCGGGCTCGATGCGCGGCTACGGCAACCTCGAGAGCACGTTCGCGATCGAGGCCCAGATGGACGATCTGGCCGAGCGGCTCGGCCTCGATCGCGTCGAGATCCGGCGCCGCAACGCCACCCGATCGGGCGACGTGAACCCGCAGGGCAGCGTCATCACCTCCTGCGCGATGACCGAGTGCCTGGACGCGGTCGAGCGCGAGATGGCCAAGTCGGCGGGGGAGGCGGCCCCGCCCGGGTGGCGGCGCGGGGTGGGCTACGCGGCGATGTTCCACGTGGGCGGGGGCGCGCGTGTCTATCGCTCCGACGGCTGCGGGGCCATCCTCAAGCTCGACGACTTCGGGAAGGTCTCGCTGCTTACCGGGGCCAGCGAGATCGGGCAGGGCTCGGAGACCGTGCTGGCCATGATCGTCGCGGAGGAGCTGGGGCTGCCGCTCGCGCGGGTGGAGGTCGTCAACAGCGACACCAGCATCAAGCCGTGGGACGTGGGGGTGCACGCCAGCCGCACCACGTTCATCGCGGGCAACGCCGCGCTCCTGGCCGCGCGCGCGCTCAAGGGCAAGCTCCTCGCCCTGGCCGCCTCGGTGATGGACGAGCGCGCGGACGACCTCGAGCTGGCCGGCGGCCTCGTCCGGGTCCGGGACCATCCGGAGCGCGGCATGGAGTACGACCGCGTGGTCCGCGCCGGGCATTTTCGCGAGGGCGGCCGCACCCTCGTGGCCGAGGCGTTCTACGACCCGCCCAACGAGATGCTGTCGAAGGACCTCCGGGGGAACGTCTCGGCCGCCTACGGCTTCGCGGCCCAGGCCGCGCTGGTGGAGGTCAGCCTGGCCACCGGCCAGGTGCGGGTGCTGAAGGTGGCCTCGGCCCACGACGTGGGCCGGGCCCTCAATCCGCTGGCCGCCGAGGGGCAGATCCACGGCGGCATCCACATGGGCCTCGGCTACGCGCTGTCCGAGGAGCTGCGGATCGAGGAGGGGCGCGTGCTGAACCCGCAGTTCATGGAGTACGCGCTGCTCTCGGCCTCCGACATGCCCGAGATCGTGATCAACCTGATCGAGACGATCGACGAGGCCGGCCCCTTCGGGGCCAAGGGGCTCGGCGAGTCCGGGGTCATCCCGGTGGCCGCCGCGGTGGCCAACGCGGTGAAGGACGCGGTCGGCGTGCGGCTCACCGCGCTGCCGATGACCCCCGAGCGCGTCTTCCGCGCGCTCGCGTCCCGGCCGCTCGCATGACCGCGCCGATGTGGGAGGCGCCGGCCGAGTCGCGGCCGCGCAAAGCGCTGGAGCGGCAGACGCTCGAGGGGCTGCGCCGGACGCTCGGCCACGTCCTGGACCACGAGGCCTGGCGGCGCCGCCTCCCCGGCGTACGGCCCGGCGACATCCGCGCGCCCGCCGACTGGGCGCGGCTGCCGTTCCTGACCAAGGACGAGCTGCGCGATGCCTATCCGTTCGGGCTGGCCTGCGTGGCGCCCGACCGCGTCGTCCGCGTGCACATGTCCTCCGGCACCACCGGCAACCCGGTGCTGAACCCGTACACGCGGGCCGACGTGGAGCAGTGGGGCGCGGTGATGGCGCGCTGCTACGTGGCGGCCGGCGTCGGCCCGCGGGACGTCATCCAGATCACGCCCTCGTTCGGCCTCTTCACCGGCGGCTTCGGCTTCCACTACGGCGCCGAGCGGATCGGCGCGATGGTGGTGCCGATCGGCGCGGGCCGCACGTCGCTCCAGCTCCAGCTCATGCGCGACCTGGGGACCACCGTGCTCACCGGCATCTCGACCTACCCGCTGCGCATCCTCGAGGTCGCGCGCGCGGAGCGGTTCGACCTGGGCTCGCTCCGCCTCCGGGTCGCCATCCTGGGCTCCGAGATGTGGTCCGACGATCTGCGCGGGCTCATCGAGCGCGAGCTCGCGGTGACCACGTTCGACATCATCGGGATGACCGAGACGGGGGGGCCGGGGCTCGGCATCGACTGCGGGGCGCGCGCCGGCATCCACGTGTGGGAGGACCACTACTTCTGCGAGGTGGTGGACCCCGAGACGGGCGACCTGCGCGCCGACGGTGTCGAGGGCGAGCTGGTGGTGAGCACGCTCACCCGCGAGGGGCTACCGCTGATCCGCTACCGCACCCACGACCTCACGCGCGTGCTGAGCCGGGAGCCGTGCGCCTGCGGGCGGACCCACCTGCGGCTGGACCGGCTGCACGGGCGGACCGACGACATGGTGATCTTCCGCGGCGTGAATTTCTATCCGCGTCAGATCGAGTCGCTGCTCCTCAAGCAGCCCGGCGTAAGCCACGAGTACCAGATCGTGCTCGACCGGGCGCCCGGCGGCAGCGACCGGCTCGCCCTGCTGCTCGAGGCGCGGGACGGCTTCGCGGAGACCGGCCTGCCCCGGCTGCGGAGCGAGCTGCGCGAGCGCCTGAACCTGAGCCCGGAGATCACCCTGCTCAAGGAGGGCGAGCTGCCGCGGCCCCCGGGCAAGGCGGTGCGGGTGGTGGATCGGCGCTAGCGGTTCAGGCGGCCGAGCGCGCGGGCCGCGAGACGGTCCTTCTTGCTGAGCCGGCGCGGGTTGCCCTTCTTGGTCCGCGGCCGGCTC
>CAMLFJ010000243.1 GCA_946479205.1 uncultured bacterium
CGTGTTCGAGATCGTGCCGGCCGTGGATCTGAAGGGGGGCCGATGCGTGCGCCTGCGACAGGGCCGCGCCGACGCCGAGACCGTCTTCTCCGACGATCCGGTCGCGGTGGCCCGCCGCTGGCAGGACTCACGCGCGCGCCGCCTGCACGTGGTGGACCTCGACGGGGCCTTCGCGGGCCGCCCCTCCCAGACCGAGCTCATCCGCGCCATGATCGCCGCGGTGCGGATCCCGGTGCAGGTGGGCGGTGGGCTCCGCGAGATCGGGCACGTCGAGGCGGTGCTGGAAGCGGGCGCGCGGTGGGCCATCGTGGGCACGCGGGCCGCGCTCGACCCCGCGTTCCTGGGCGAGGTGTGCGAGCGATTCGGCGAGCAGGTCATCGTCGGCATCGACGCCTCCGACGGGCGCGTCGCGGTGGACGGCTGGACGCGCGTGCTCGACCTCGACGCCATCGCCCTGGCCCGCGGCGCGGCGGCGGCGGGGGCCGCCGGCATCATCTATACCGACATCGCGCGCGACGGCACCCAGAACGGCCCCAACCTGTGGAGCACCGAGGCGGTGGCCAAGGCGGCGGGCATCGACGTGTTCGCCTCCGGCGGGGTCGGCTCGCTCGACGACATCCGCCAGCTCGCGACGGTGCCGGAGCTGGCCGGGGTCATCGTGGGGCGCGCGCTCTACAGCGGGGCGGTGGACCTCGGCGCCGCGCTCGCCGCGGTGGTGCGGTAGGCGGCCATGCTCTGCAAGCGGCTGATCCCGTGCCTGGACGTGAAGGACGGCCGCGTGGTGAAGGGCGTGCGCTTCGTCGAGCTGCGTGACGCGGGCGACCCGGTCGCGGCCGCGCTGGCCTACGACGCCCAGGGCGCCGACGAGCTCGTCTTCCTCGACATCACCGCCTCCCACGAGGGGCGCGCCACCATGCTCGACGTGGTCCGGCGCACCGCCGAGGGCATCTACATGCCGCTCACGGTGGGCGGCGGGATCCGGTCGCTCGAGGACATCCGCACCCTCCTACGCGCCGGGGCCGACAAGGTGTCGCTCAATACCGCGGCGCTGGAGCGGCCGGCCCTGGTCACGGAAGCCGCCCGCGCGTTCGGGAGCCAGTGCATTGTGATCGCGATCGACGCGAAATCCTCTTCCTCCAACGGCCACTGGGAGGTGTTCACCCACGGTGGCCGCCGCCCGGCCGGGCGCGACGCGGTGGAGTGGGCCCGCGAGGTGGAGAAGCTAGGCGCGGGCGAGATTCTGCTCACCAGCATGGACCGTGACGGCACCGGCGACGGCTACGACATCGCGTTGACCCGCGCGGTGGCCGAGGCGGTCTCGGTCCCGGTCATCGCCTCGGGCGGTGTCGGGCGCCTCGAGCATCTCCGCGAGGGCCTGGTCGAGGGCCGCGCGGACGCGGCGCTCGTGGCGACGCTCTTTCACTTCGGCCAGCACACGGTCCTGGAGGCCAAGCGCTACTTGGGCGAGCGCGGGGTGCCGGTGAGGCTCGGGCCGTGAGCGCGACCGACGATCTCAAGTGGGACGCGCAGGGGCTGATCCCGGCGGTGGTCCAGGACACCGAGACCGGCCAGCTCCTCATGGTCGCGTGGATGAGCCCCGCCTCGCTCGAGGAGACGCGGCGCACCGGCCTCACCCATTTCTGGTCGCGCTCGCGCAACGCGCTCTGGCGCAAGGGCGAGACGTCGGGCCACACCCAGCACGTGGACGGCCTCTATGCCGACTGCGACCGGGACACGCTGCTGGTCCAGGTGCACCAGGACGGCGTGGCCTGCCACACCGGGGCGCGGAGCTGCTTCTTCACGCGCCTCGACGGGGGCGAGGCCGCGCCCGCGCCGGGCGGGGCGGGCCCCGCGATGCTGGAAGTGCTCGAGCGGGTGCTCGAGTCGCGGAAGGTGGCGCCGCCCCCGGGCTCCTACGTGGCGGGGCTGTTCGCGAAGGGCCAGCCCCAGATCTGCCGGAAGATCGGGGAGGAGGCCGCGGAGGTGATGACCGCGGCCCTGGGCGGGGAGGGGGACGAGCGCGTGGTCTCCGAGGTCGCGGACCTGTGGTTTCACACCATGGTTCTGCTGAGCGCCCGCGGCATTCCCCTGCGCCGCGTCTTCGAGGAGCTCGCCCGCCGACACAAGAAGGACACGTGACCGGCCACCCCCTCGCGCGCGCCCTGCTCGCTCTCGTCCTGCTCGCGGGCTGCGCGACGGCGACGGGGCGCATCGAGAACGGGATGTTCTACTCGGCGAAGGGGTACCGCGTGACGCTGCCGTCGACCGGCTGGCGGGTGGATGCGAGCCAGCGGGCCGATCTCACGCTGCGCGGCGAGGCGCGCGCGGGCGGCATGGTGGTGGACGCGACGTGCGGCGGCCGCGAATCCACCCGGCCGCTCGACGTGCTGGCCCGCCACCTGACCTTCGGCCTCACCCGGCGCGACGTGCTGGAGAACGGCACCGCCACGGTGGGCGGGCGCGAGGCGGCGCACTCGGTGGTCCGCGGCGTGGCCCAAGGGCGACCGGTCACGGTGGAGGCGCTGGTGATGCGGGCCGAGCCGTGCGTGCACGATTTCCTCTACGTGGCCCCGAGCGATGCCTTCGACGGCGGCCGGCCCGCGTTCCGGGCCCTGGTCGAGAGCTTCGCGCTGGAGCCGGCGCGATGATCGCGACGAAGGATCTGCGGCAGCACCTGCGCGAGACCGCGTTGTGGTACGGCGGCCTCGGGCTGCTCACCATGCGAGTGGCCCGCAACCTGACCCTGCCGCCGTCCTACTTCTGGCTGGTGGCCCGCGAGATCGACATCATCGGCGTGCGGTCGCTCGTGGTCGCGCTCACCGCCGCGCTGTTCACCGGCATGGTGCTGGCGCTGCAGACCGCGGTGAACATGGCCCGCTTCGGCGCCGAGAACTACGTCGGCCCGGTGGTGGCGCTCTCCATCCTGCGCGAGCTGGGCCCGGTGCTGACCGCCATCCTGGTGGGCGGCAAGGTCGCCTCGGGCATCACCGCCGAGCTGGGCTCCATGAAGGTCACCGAGCAGATCGACGCCCTCCGCGCGCTCGGGGTGAACTACGTCAAGAAGCTGATCGTCCCCCGGTTCATGGCCGCGGTGCTCGTCTTCCCGCTCGTCACGATCCTCGCGGACGGAATGGGCCTGCTCGGGGGTATGCTGATCGCTGTGTTCGATCGCCACGTCGATGCGTATCTCTACTGGAACACCATCGCCTACTGGGTGGTCCTCAAGGACTTCCTCACCGGGCTCGGCAAGAGCCTGGTCTTCGGCGGGCTCGTCACCCTGATCGGCTGCTACAACGGCCTGGCCACCGAGGGCGGGACCGAGGGGCTCGGCCGCTCCACCACCGCGACGGTGGTGCAGGTCGCGATGGGCGTGATCATCTCCGACTTCTTCATCACGCGGCTCTTCCTCTTCATGTACTGGTGAGCCGATGACCTCCGCGCCGCCGCTCGTCGAGCTCCGGAAGGTCTGGAAGGCATTCGGGGAGAAGCCGGTGCTGCGCGGAGTGAGCTTCGGCCTGCCCAAGGGGACGATTCTCGCGGTGATGGGCGGGAGCGGCCAGGGCAAGACGGTGCTCCTGCGCATCGTCTCGGGCCTCGCGCAGCCCGACTCGGGCGAGGTGCACGTGTTCGGCACGCGCTTCGACCGGATGAGCGAGGAGGCGATGCTCCCGCTGAGGCGGCGGACCGGCTTCGTGTTCCAGGGCGCGGCCCTCTTCGACTCGCTCACCGTGTTCGAGAACGTGGCGTTCCCGCTGCGCGAGCACACCCGCCTGTCCCTCGGGGAGATCACGGATCGGGTCCACCACTTCCTCGACCTGGTCGGGCTGCCCGACACCGACGGGCTGCTGCCCGCCGAGCTGAGCGGGGGCATGCGCAAGCGCGTGGGCATCGCGCGGGCTCTGATCGTGGAGCCGGAGGTCGTCTTCTTCGACGAGCCCACCGCCGGGCTCGACCCCACCAACGCCAAGATGGTGGCCGAGCTCATCGCGCAGCTCCGCACCGGCGTGTGCGACACCGCCATCGTGGTGACCCACGACGTGGAGTTCGCCGAGCTGGTGGCCGACCAGATGGCCATCCTGATGCAGGGGCAGTTCGCCGATCAGGGCACGCCGTCCGAGATCCACCGCTCCGCCAACCCGGACGTGCGCCGGTTCCTGGCCGGCGAGCTGAGGGAGATCTAGCCATGGCCGACGGCCGGCTCGCCCTGCAGATCCGGATCGGAGCCTTCATCCTGTCCGGCCTGCTCGTGTTCTTCGCGATCATCTACCTGCTCGGGGCCCAGGCCCGCTATTTCGAGCGCAAGTACGATCTCGTCGCCGAGTTCACCGAGGTGGGCGGGCTCATCGAGGGTGCCACCGTCCGCCTGGCCGGCGTGCAGATCGGGCGCGTCACCGCGGTCGATCTGCCCGGGCAGCCCGGGGGCAAGGTGCGGGTGACGATCACGATCGCGCGCCGCTTCTCGGAGCGGGTGCGCCGCGACTCGGAGGCCAAGATCTCCACCCAGGGCCTGCTCGGCGACAAGATCGTGGAGATCTCCATCGGCACGACCGCCGCCCCCGCGCTCAAGCCCGGCGACGTCCTGGCGACCCAGGACTCGTTCGAGATGCAGCAGATGTTCAAGGCGGGCGCGGAGACGCTCCAGACCGTGCGGGAGCTGGCGGCCAGCCTCAAGGGCACCGCGGAGCGGGTGGACCGGATCGCCAAGGAAGTGGAGACCGGCAAGGGGCTGGTCCACGCCCTCGTGTACGACGAGCCGGAGGCGCTGACGAAGCTCAACGCGATCCTGACTCGCACCCAGTCGCTCCTGGCCCGCGCCGAGCAGGGCGACCACGCGGTGGGCGTGCTGCTCTCGCCGGACAGCGGCAAGTCGGCCCGCGCGCTGCTCGCGGCGATGGACACGATTGGCCGGACCGCCGAGAAGCTCGAGTCGCGCGACAACCTGATCTCGGCCCTGCTGCACGATCCGCAGTACAAGACCGTCGCCGACGACCTGCGGGTCGTGGCGCACAACTTCCGCGACGTCTCCGAGCGGGTGGCCCAGGGCCAGGGCCTGCTCGGCCAGCTGACCCGCGACGGCGGCACCGACGGCGCGCTCGGCTCGCTCGGCGACGCGACCGCCGACTTCCGCGTCGCGATGGCCAACCTGCGCGCGGTCACCGACCGGCTCAAGCAGGGGGAGGGCACGGTCGGCGCGCTGCTGGAAGACCCGACGGTCTACGAGAACCTCGTGCAGTTCCTCGAGGGCTCGCGGCGGAGCTTCCTGCTGCGGACGCTGATCCGCTCGACGATCGAATCCGGCGCCGCCGGCAGCTCCGGCGGGAGCGGAGGCCGCTGATGGCGCGCGAGCGGACCACCTATCGCTGCCAGGAGTGCGGGCTCGCCGCGGCCAAGCCCGGCACCTGTCCGGACTGCGCCCGGGTGGGGACCTACGTGCAGCTCGTGGAGGAGCGGGTCGCGCCCGCGCGGGGACCCGCGCGGCCCGGGGTCACCTCGAGCCGGCCCCAGCCGATCCGCGAGATCTCGGTGGGCGACGGTGGGCACCGGGTCTCGAGCGGCATGGCCGAGCTGGACCGCGTCCTGGGCGGAGGCGTGGTGACGGGCTCCCTGGTCCTGATCGGCGGGGATCCGGGGATCGGCAAGTCCACCCTCCTGCTCCAGGTCAGCCGGATGCTCGCGGAGCGGGCGGGGCCGGTG
The DNA here is from genome assembly GCA_946479205.1 of uncultured bacterium. The sequence goes on from CAMLFJ010000243.1 coordinate 5,695, forward strand.
CTCTACGTTTCGGGAGAGGAGTCGGCCGCCCAGGTCAAGCTGCGGGCCGATCGCCTGGGAGCCT
>CAMLFJ010000244.1 GCA_946479205.1 uncultured bacterium
AGCTCGCGCTCGAGCTTCGGCCGCAGCCGCAGGTTCACCTCTCGCGTGAGGTAGAGGGTGACCACGGTGGCCGCGGACAGATCCGCCTGGAAGAGATCCTGCTCGTGGAAGGTCGCCCGCGCCTCGACCCCGGCGCGACGGGCGTACTCCCGGCTCTGCGCGACCAGCTTCGGGTCGATCTCGACGCCGACACCCCGGGCCCGGAAGTCGCGGGCCGCCGCGATGACGAGGCGCCCGTCACCCGAGCCCAGATCGTAGACCACGTCGGCCGGCCCCACCCGGGCGAGCTTGAGCATCTGGTCCACCACCTCGGGCGGAGTCACCAGGAAGGGCACGTCGGCGCCCGGATGAGGAGCGCACGCGCCGGCCCCGAGGAGCAGGACGGCCAGCCCGGCGACCGTGCTACATTTCACGCGTGATCTCCGCGGTCGTCTCGTCCCTGCACCTGCTCGCGCTCGCCATCGGGCTGCCCGCGGTGTTCCTGCGCGGGCGCGCACTCAAGGGGCCGCTCGACGCCGACGGGCTGCGCCGGCTGCTGGCCGCCGACAATGCCTGGGGCGTGGCGGCGGCGCTCTGGGTCGTCACCGGGCTGCTGCGGGCCTTCGGCGGGCTCGAGAAGGGCACCGAGTTCTATCTCCGCTCGCCTCTCTTCTGGACCAAGATGGCGCTCTTCCTCCTGATCCTCCTGCTTGAGATCCGCCCCATGGTGACCTTCATCCGCTGGCGCGCACAGCTCGGCCGCGGTCTCCAGGTCGACACGTCGTCCGCCCCGCGCCTGTACACCCTGAACCACATCGAGCTGGCTCTCGTGGTGGTGATGGTCTTCGTGGCCAGCATGATGGCGCGCGGGGTGGGATTCTAGGCGGCCGCATCGGGCGCCGTCCGCCTCACTCCGAGAGCTTGAGGAGGAGGCCGGTCCGGCGGGATCGGGTGACCGCGGCGGCGAGCGCCCAGTGCGCGAGGACCGCGTAGAGCAGCGTGAGCGCGAACCCGGTGGCGAACGGGTAGGCGAACTGGGACGGGAACCCGTAGCCGGCCCGGATCCCGTCGAGGAAGTAGGTCAGCGGGATCCCCGCCGAGATCACCTGCACCCACCCCGGCAGCACCGAGACCGGATAGTAGATCCCGCCCAGCATCACGAAGAAGTTCACCGCGGCCCACGCGGAGGTCTCCGCCCGGGTGCCGAAGAGCAGCACCAGCGCGCAGACCAGGAGCCCGATCACGAGCGCGGTGAGGAAGCAGCCGAGCAGGAAGAGCCCGACCCGGAGCGGCCCCGGCCCGAGGAAGTCGAAGCCGAACGCGCGGCCGCCGATCAAGGCCATGAGAGCCCACACGATCACGCCCCGCCCCACCCCGACCAGCCAGGAGCCCACCGCCAGGTGGTGGATGCGCACCGGGGTCAGGAACTGGTGCTTCATGGACTTGGACCAGATGTCGAAGAGGACCGCGTAGGCCACGTCGAGCTGGCAGACCTGGACCGCGGAGAGCGCGACGGTGCCGACCAGGATGAACGCGGTCATCTGGGGGGTCAGGTCGAGGAAGCGGGTGAGCAGGCCGTGCGAGAGCATGGCCACGCCCGGCCAGAACGTGAGCTCGAAGACGAAGAAGACGTTGCGCCGCGCCATGATCAGGTTGCGGTAGGCGAACGCGGTCAGGCGCGCCCACTCCGCGGCCCAGGCCTCTCCCGCGCCCGGGGCCAGGAGCTCAGCGCGAGAGCTCAACGAAGACCTCCTCGAGATCGGGCTCCCGCACCTGGCAGTCGCGAACGAGCACCCCCTGGTCGCAGAGCCACTTCAGGATGTCGGGCAGCCGCTTGTCGGAGGCGTCCACCGTGCAGTCGATCCGGTCGCCGCGCGCCTGCACCGCCAGCACCCCGGGCAGGTCCGCGAGGCCGGCGGGGACCGCGGGATCGAGCCGCAGGGAGATCACGTCCCCGATGCGGATCTGGCGCTTGAGCTCGTCCGCCGAGCCCTCGGCGAGGATGCGCCCGCCCTTGATGAAGGCGATGCGGTCGCAGAGCTCCTCGGCCTCCCGCATGTAGTGCGTGGTCAGGATGATGGTGGTGTTCCGCTCCCGGCGCAGCTCGGCGATCTGGGCCCGGATGCGGACGGACACGTCCGGATCGAGCCCGAGGGTGGGCTCGTCGAGGAACAGCACCTCCGGATCGTTGAGCAGCGCCTTGGCGAGGGCGAGCCGTTGCTTGAGCCCGGTGGAGAGCTCGTTGTACTCGGTCTTGAGGTGTGGGATCAGCTCGAAGCGCTCGAGCAGCTCGTTCACGCGGCTCCGGAGGGCGCGCCCGTGGAGGCCGTAGAGGCGGCCGTAGAAGGCGAGCACCTCCCCCGGCCGCAGGCTCCACACGAACGACGCGTTGCCGCTCGCCATGTTCAGGCGCCGCCGGATCGCGAAGGCCTCGCGGACGACGTCGTGGCCGAGGATCGTGGCGGAGCCGCTGTCCGGGAGCAGCAGCGTGGCCAGGATGGAGAGCAGCGTGGTCTTGCCCGCGCCGTTGGGCCCGAGCAGCCCGTAGATCGCGCCGCGCGGCACCTGGAGGCTCGCCCCGCGCAGGGCGGCGGTCTCCCGGCGGCGGAGCCATCCGCTGCGGAAGGTCTTGGCGAGGTCGCGTGCTTCGACCGCGAGGGGCGAGGCCGGCATGGCCCGCTCATCGTACCACGGGGTCCCCGCGGGTCCGGGCGCGGCCGGCCGCGTTTGCCGAGGCGGGATCGATCTGATAGAACCTCCCCGTGGAGCCGACCGGCCGCGCCGAGCTGGAGGAGGCGAACGCGCGCTTCTACCGCGTGTTCGAGACCCTCGATCTCGCCCAGATGGACGAGATCTGGGCCCACGAGGATCACGTGCGCTGCGTGCACCCCGGCTGGTGCATGCTCGCGGGCTGGGAGGCGGTGCGGCACTCCTGGGAGGTCATCTTCAAGAACAGCCAGGAGATGCGCTTCAGCATCACCGACGTCCACGCGTTCGTGGAGAGCGGCTTCGGCTGGGTCACCTGCACCGAGAACATCCTGTCCGAGTCCCGCGGCAACATCTCGGTGACGTCGGTCCTGGCCACCAACATCTTCGAGCGAAGCGGCGGGGAGTGGCTGCTCATCCACCACCACGCCTCCCACATTCTCACCGGCGACCCGTCCGCGGGCGCGTGACGCTCCAAGGGGGCCATGCATGGAGGCCGTGAAGGACGCCAGCCATCTCTACGAGGTCGAGCGCCGCGCGCGCCACGCCGAGCGGCCGGGGTTTCGCATCACCGAACTGCAGATCGGCCCGCGCCAGCAGGTGCCGTGGCACTACCACACCCGCATCCGGGACACCTTCTACGTGCTGGAGGGCCAGGTGCGTCTCTTCCTCCGCGATCCGAAGGAGGAGGTCCGCCTCGAGCCGGGCGAGTCGTACGCGGTGCGGGCCGGGCGTCCGCACCTGGTGACCAACGGCGGGGAGATCTCCGCGGTGTTCCTCGTCCTGCAGGGTGTGGGCGAGTACGACTATGTACCGCTGACCTGATTCAGAGACGGCGCAGGAGCAAGTGGGGGCCGCCCTGGGCGGCCACCGCGTAGCGCCGCTCGACGCCGCCGGCCACGATGGTCACGCGGCCTCCGTCCCGCGTGAGGGTGACGTCCGGCAGGTTCCGCCACGGGTAGGTGTCGAGGTTCACGAGCACGTAGTCGCTCTTCTCGATGCCGACCGGGAACACGAAGACGAGCGGGCGCAGGCTCAGGTGCGGCACGTAGGGATCCTGCGCGGAGACCGCGGCGGCCGGAGGGACGCGGGCCAGCACCGGGTAGGCCGCGCGCTGCTCCGCGACCGGCCAGAAGCGGGCGATCGCCAGGTTGTTCACGGTGCGCGAGGCGAGCGCGAGGCTCGCCACCATCGCCACCACCAGCACCGCCACCGGCCAGGGCCCCGGCCGCCGCCGCGCGAGGCGCGCGTAGCCGCCGACCGCGGCCAGGATCAGGAAGGGCAGGACGAAGGACTGGTACTGCGCGCGGAACCCGTAGAGCACCGGGTCCCCGCTGAGCAGATTCTGGGCCAGCGCGGGCAGCACGCCGATCAGGTCCCAGCCGCCCAGCAGCGGCAGGAGCGCGAGCGGGGCCAGCATCGCCCCCAGGTACACCGCGCGGTCCGGCGTGCATAGCCTGGCCAGCGTGCCGAGCGGATGGAGGATCGCGTTCGCGACGATCTCGGGGAGCGAGGCCCCGAGGTGGGCGTAGCGCCCGAGGTGCGAGTAGGCCTCGCCGCGATAGGCCGGGATGATGACGCGCACGTCCACCGCCAGCAGGGCGAGCGCGGCGGTGGCGGTGACCACGCCCGGGAGCCAGCGCCGGTGCGCCACCGCCATCCAGGCGCCGAGCCCCATCACCGGCAGCGCGGCGTCCTCACGGCAGAGCAGGGTGAGCGCGGCGGGCAGGAGCGCCAGCCACGGCCGCCCGGTCTCCACCGCCCAGAACGCGGCGAGGAGCAGCGGGATCGCGAGGGCGGCCGCGTGGAAGTCGCGCACGTTGATCCCGTGGAGCGACGGGTTGACCAGGTAAAGCAGCGCGAACGCGGCGGCGGGCCGCTCGTCGCCGAGCCGCGCGCGGGCCAGGCCGAACACCGCGAAGCCGCCCAGGGCCAGCGCGACCGATTGCGCCACCAGCAGGACCGCCGGGCCCGGGACCAGCCAGTAGGCCGGCACGAAGAGGTACATGATCGGCGAGAGGTGATCGCCCCAGGCGTGCATCTCGGGCAGGCTCACGTGAGGGCCCGCGCCGCGGGCCAGGTTCCACACGAGCTGGACGTAGTAGCCGAGATCGAGCGCGTGCGTCGCGAAGGTCAGGTGGCGGGTCACCGTCACGAACGAGAACACCAGCGCGTAGGCCGCCACCCCGATCAGGACCGCCCGGCCCGGCCGCACCGCGGGCACCGACCGCGGCGCCAGCCACGCGCGCAGCGCCACGAGCCCGAGGAGCAGGAGGAAGAGATGCTCGGGTCGCCAGGGCCAGTGCTCGCGGCGCCCCGTCCAGAACGCCAGCGCCAGGCCGAGCCCGGTCGCGGCCAGGATGGCCGCGCCGTCGAGCAGCCGGGCGACGTTCACCGGGGGTCGGCCGGCGGGGACGATCCGGGCCGCCCGAGGCGACTGTAACGGCCCGCGATGGAGCCGAGCCGCCGGGAGCGCTTGAGCCCGGTCCGATGGAGCAGATAGCGCGCGACCACCCACAGGATCTTGAAGCCGTAGGCGCAGGAGGCGGTGAAGCTCGCGGAGGAGGCCTCCGCGAAGTAACGGACGGGCACCGGGATCTCCGCGATGCGGAAGCCGGTCGCCACGACCTGAGCGACGATCTCCTGGTCGAAGACGAAGCCGTCGGAGTTCATGCGGAAGTTGACCGCGTCGAGCACGTTCTTGTTGAACGCGCGGTACCCGGTGTGGTACTCGGACAGGTGGAGTCCGAAGGCCAGGTTCTCGACCCCGGTCAGGAATCGATTCGCCACGTACTTCCACCAGGGCATTCCCTGCTCGATCGCCGAGCCGCCGCCCGCGAGCCGGGAGCCCAGCACGAGATCGGCCTCGCCGCGCACGATCGGCGCGATGATCTGGGGCACCAGGGTGGGATCGTACTGGTAGTCGGGATGCACCATCACCACGATGTCCGCGCCCGTCTTGAGGGCCTCGGTGTAGCAGGTCTTCTGGTTGGCGCCGTAGCCGTAGTTCCGGTCAGATCGGAAGAGCACACGTCTGAACTCCAGTCACTCACTCTGATCT
>CAMLFJ010000245.1 GCA_946479205.1 uncultured bacterium
GGGACGGCGTGCCCGGGATGGTCGCGTTGCCGTCGCGGCCGTGACACCCCGCGCACGGCTCGGCCTTGCGCCGGCCCGCCTCGAGGTCCGCGGCGAGCGCGGCGGTCCCGCCCGCCGTCGCCACGAGCGCGACGGCGAGCGAGAAGCCGGCGAGGACCCGCAGCCCGCTCAGGGCTGGTAGCTGACCCGGTAGATCGCCCCCGCGTAGTCGTCGGCGATCAGGAGCGAGCCGTCCTTCATCTGCCGGGTGTAGACCGGGCGGCCCCAGATCTGGTCGCCCTGGAGCCAGCCTTCCGCGAAGACCTCGTACTTGGGCACGTCGCCGGCGCGGAGGGTGACCATCATCACCCGGAAGCCGCTCTTCTGCGTCCGGTTCCAGGACCCGCGCTGGGCCAGGAACGCGCGGTTCTTGTACTCGGCGGGAAACATCGAGCCGGTGTAGAACTCGACGCCGTTGCCGGCCACGTGCGGGCCGGTCTTGAGCAGGGGCGGCGCGAACTCCCCGCAGGAGCGCCCGCGGCCGAACTCGGGATCGAGGATGTCGCCCTGGTGGCAGTAGGGGAAGCCGAAGTGCAGACCCTTCTTCGACGCCACGTCGAAGCGGTCGTTCGGCACGTCCTCCCCGAGCCAGTCGCGCGCGTGGGTGGCGAAGTAGAGGTCCTTGGTCGTGGGGTGCCAGTCGAAGCCCACGCTGTTGCGCACGCCGTGGGCCACGTACTCGAAGCCGGTCCCGTCGGGATTCACGCGCGAGATGTTGGCGTGGGTGTCGGGCGGAATGCAGATGTTACACGGCGCGCCGATGTTGAAGTAGAGCTTGCCGTCCGGCCCGAAGGCCAGGTACTTCCAGCCGTGGGGCAGATCGCGGGGCAGGATGTCGTAGACCATCTCCATCTTGGGCGGGCTGTCGAGCTTGTCCTCGATCCCCACCATCTTGCTGATCTGCGAGACCTCCGCGATGTAGAGCGTGCCGTCCTTGAACGCGACCCCGTTGGGCAGGTTGAGGCCCTTGGCGATGACCTTGACTTCCCGCTGCCCGCCCTTTTCCACCACCGCGTAGACGTTGCCGGCCACGCGGCTGCTGACGAAGAGCGTGCCCTTGTCGCCCCAGACCATGGCCCGGGCGTTGTTGATCCCGTGGGCCCAGAGCGACACCTTGAAGCCCCGCGGCACCTTGATCTTGTCCACCGGGATCTCGCCCGGCGCCTTGGGCGCGGGCGGCTGCGCGATGGGGGCCAGCGGGGAGTTGGCCATGTCGGCGGGCTGGCCCTGCTTCCAGGGCGGCGGCGCCTGGGCCAGAGCCGGAGAAGCCAGCGCGAGAGCGACCAGGACCGCGAGAGACGCCGAGGCGAAGGACCGCATGGTGAACCTCCCCTCAATGAGGACCGGTGAGGAACGGGGCTCGAGACCGCGACTCGTTTCGGCAGCCGGACCATACGGCCCGGGCTCGCCGCTTGTCAAGAACTGGCCACTGACGGATCATGCGCCCCATGCCCACCCCGCGCGCCATGGTGCCGCAGGATCTCACCCGCATCCGCTTCGTCGGCGATCCCCAGCTCTCACCGGACGGCCGGACCATCGCCTTCGTGCTCACCACGCTGTCGGCGGAGAAGGACGAGTACCTCTCGAACATCTGGGTGGTGAGCGCGGCCGGAGGGGAGCCCCGCCGCTTCACCACCGGACCGCGACGCGACACCACCCCCCGCTGGTCGCCCGACGGCACCCGCCTGGCCTTCATCTCCGAGCGCGAGGCGGGGAAGAAGGGCCAGCTCCACGTGATGCCGGCCGCGGGGGGCGAGCCCATTCGCCTCACCGAGCTCCGGCACGGCCTGAGCGCGCCGGTGTGGTCGCCCGACGGGACGCGCCTGGCCTTCGCGGCGCGGGTGGGCGGCGCGCCGGAGCCTTCGTCCGAGGAGGACAAGCGCAAGTCGAAGCCCCCGCGCGTGATCACCACCATGAAGTACCGGTTCAACGGGGAGGGCTTCACCTACGACCGGCGCCCCCAGATCTTCGTGGTGGCCGCCGCGGAGGGCGCCGACCCGCGCCAGCTCACCGAGGGCGACTTCGACCACGCCGATCCCGCGTGGTCGCCGGACGGGCGCTCGATCGCCTTCACGTCGGTCCGCCATGACGAGCGCGATCACGACGACGCCTCCGACATCTGGCTCGTGGCGGCCGAGGGCGGCGCGCCCCGCCGCCTGACCGCCGGCACGGGGCCGGCCGGTCACGCCGCCTTCTCGCCCGCCGGCGACACGATCGCCTACCTGGGGCGATCGACGACGAACCGCTTCGGGCACAACATCCGCCTCTTCGCGATCCCGGTCGCGGGCGGCGCGCCCCGCTGCCTCACCGCGGATTTCGACCGCTCCTGCTCGCCCCTCGGGGTCGCGCCGCTCTGGAGCGCCGACGGGCGCGCCATCACGGTGGCCGCGGAGGACCAGGGCAGCCTCGGCGTGTACCGCGTCCCGGCCGCGGGCGGCCCGGTCACCCGGATCGTCGCGGGCGAGCGGGTCGTCGGCGGCTTCTCCCTCTCCCGCGACGGCGCGACCCTGGCCTTCGCGGCGAGCGAGCCCGACGCTCCGGCCGAGCTCTTCGTCTGCGGCGCCGACGGCGGCGGCGAGCGGCGGCTCACCGATTTCAACCGGGACTGGAAGGGGGAGGTCACCCTGAGCCGCCCGGAGCGCTTCCGCTTCGAGCGGTCCGGCCTGACGGTGGACGCCTGGATCATGAAGCCGTTCGGCTTCGAGGCGGGCAAGCGCTATCCCCTGCTCCTGAATGTGCACGGCGGCCCGCACGCCCAGTACGGCTACCCGTTCCTCGACGAGTTCCAGGTCCAGGCGGGCGCGGGCTATGCGGTGCTGTACACCAACCCGCGCGGCAGCCAGGGCTACGGCGAAGCGTTCACCACCGCGGTGGTGGGCGACTGGGGCGGCGGCGACGCGGCGGACGTGCAGGCCGGCCTCGACGAAGCCCTGCGCCGGTACGACTGGATCGATTCCACGCGGCTGGGCCTGCTCGGCGGCAGCTACGGCGGGTTCATGACGAGCTGGATCGTGGGGCACTCCACCCGCTTCCGGGCCGCGTGCTCCGAGCGCGCGGTGAACAGCCACGTCACCATGTTCGGCTCGAGCGACATCGGTCATCTCTTCAACGTGGGCGAGCTGGGCGGCATTCTCCCGTGGGAGGACATGGCCAAGTACCTCGAGCGCTCCCCCCTGACCCACGCCCGCAACATCACCACCCCGCTCCTGATCATCCACTCCGAGGACGACCTGCGCTGCCCGATCGGAGAGGGCGAGCAGCTCTTCATGGCCTTGAAGACGCTGCGCCGCGAGGTGGTGTTCGTGCGCTTCCCGGACGAGAACCACGAGCTCTCGCGCTCGGGCAAGCCGCGCCATCGGCTCGAGCGCTTCCGGATCATCCTCGACTGGTTCGCGAAGTACCTCTAGAAGTCGGAGGGGGCCCCGATGGCCCCCTCCGAACCTCCCCCAAGAATGGGTTGCGCCGGCAAAGCCGGCGCTCGAACGGCGGCTAGTCCGGGTCGGCGCGGAAGGCGGGCATGATCTGCTCGCCGAATCGGCGCATCGACTCCACGATGCGATCGTGGCCGAGGTAGCCGAAGCTCATCTGGCAGAGGATGTGCTGCACCCCCGCGTCCCGCAGCTCGGCGACCCGCTCCGCGACCTCGCGGGCGGTGCCGTAGAGCGCGCCGCCCGCCAGCGACTGGCGCACCGCCTCGTCCTCCGCCACGTTCGGATCGTTGAACGCGTTCACCACCGCGGGATCCACGCGGTAGTCCTCCGGATTGTGCGCGGCGCGGGCGCCGAGCATGTGCCGGCGGGTGTGCGCGAGCGTGTCGGCCAGCTGGTCCTCGGCCTCCGCGTGGCTCTCGGCCACGTACACGTGGCGCCACACCGCCACGTCCCGGCGCAGCCGGGCGCGCATCGGCGCCGGGTGCCCGCCCGCGGCCAGCCCGTCCTCGTAGAGCTTGAGCCGCTCGCCGAGCACGCCCAGGGGCAGGCGCGAGGTCAGGATCGGCACGCCCAGCCGGCCGCACTCGGTGAACGAGCCCGGCGTCACCACGCTGCGCCATATGGGTGGGTGCGGGCGCTGGTAGACCCGCGGGCGCAGCGCGGGCAGGCTCACCTGGAAGAACTTGCCCTGATAGCTGAAGGGCTCCTCGGTCCACGCGCGGGTCAGGATCTCGAGGGCCTCCGCGCTGCGCTCGCGGCTGTCGTCGCTGCGTAGCCCGTAGCCCACGTACTCGTACTCGTTGTAGAGCGTGCCGCGGCCCACCCCCACGTCGAGGCGCCCCCGGCTCAGGTTGTCGAGCAGCGCGAGCTGCACGGCGAGGCGCACCGGGTGCCGGAGCGCGAGCTGGATCACCGCGAAGCCGATGCGCACCCGGCTGGTGCGGGCGGCCAGGGCGCTCGCGAACGGGATCGGATCGCAGTAGACCGCCTCGCCGGTGAAGTTGTGCTCGGTGAGCCACACCGAGTCGAAGCCCACCTCCTCGGCCAGGCAGGCCTGGGTGAGCTGCTCCTCGATGGCCGCGTGGTCGTCGGTCGCCGAGGGGGAATGCGAGAGGGTCAGCCAGCCGAAGCGCATCGGATCAGACGCCGACCAGCGTCCGGGCCAGCTCGATCTCACCCAGGTGGGTCATGCCGTGGGTCAGCCCGACCTGTCCCAGGCACTGGATCACCGACATCTCGCCGAGCGGCTTGACCATCACCACCTTGTCGAGGAGCTCGGGGGTGGCCGCGTCGAAGAGCTCCTCGGTGCCGGCCCACACCTTCTGCGTGTACTCCTGGAAGAGCGGGATGTCCTTGATGCGCAGGGCCTGGGCCTCCTCGGTGGACATCCCGGTGCCCTGGGCGGCGGGCGGCAGCCCGAGCTTCTGGCCGTAGCCGCTCTCGGTCCAGATGGGCGGCCGCCGGTCCTGGATCACCCAGCGCACGATGTTGTCCTCGGTGCGCACGTAGTGCCAGATGCCCCACGCGATGGTGTTGGCCTTCGGGTGCCCGGCCGGGACCCGGTGGAGCTGGTCGGGCGTGAGCTCGGCCATGGACTTGTCGAGGCCGGCGTGAAGCCGCTTGAGCTGCGTCCGGATGAAATCCGCCGCGGTCAGCATCGTGACTCTCCTTCTATCATGTATAATCGGGCTCGGTGCACAGCTCCGAGGAGCGTTGCGACGGGAACCCTTCCCGCCAGGCTCGGAGCGGTCGACCCCTCGGGTCGGCTGTGGGCAACGGCGCTCGCAAACTCCCATACCATAAGGAGGGCGCGAGATGAGCGCCACTAGCAAATCGACCCGGCCCCAGGACCACGTCGTCACCGATCTGAGCCTCGCCGACTGGGGCCGCAAGGAGATCCAGATCGCGGAGACCGAGATGCCCGGTCTCATGGCCATCCGCGAGGAGTACGCGAGCCTCCAGCCCCTGCGGGGCGCCCGCATCACCGGGTCGCTGCACATGACGATCCAGACCGCGGTCCTGATCGAGACCCTGGAGGCGCTGGGCGCGGAGGTTCGCTGGGCCTCCTGCAATATCTTCTCGACCCAGGACCACGCGGCCGCCGCCATCGCGGCCGCGGGCACCGCGGTGTTCGCGCGGAAGGGCGAGTCGCTCGAGGAGTACTGGGACTACAGCCACCGCATCTTCGAGTGGCCCGAGAGCGCCTTCTCCAACATGATCCTGGACGACGGCGGCGACGCCACCCTGCTGCTCCACCTGGGCGCGGTGGC
>CAMLFJ010000246.1 GCA_946479205.1 uncultured bacterium
GCGATCGGGGCGGGCCTGCCCATCCAGGAGCCGGGCGGCAACATGATCGTGGACATGGGCGGCGGCACCACCGAGGTGGCGGTCATCTCGCTCTCGGGCATCGTCTACTCCAAGTCGGTGCGCATCGCGGGCGACGAGATGGACGAGGCGATCGTGCAGTACATCAAGAAGCACTACAACCTGCTCGTCGGCGAGCGACGCGCGGAGGAGATCAAGATCAAGCTGGGCTCGGCCTATCCGATGGGCGGCGAGCGTATGACCATGGAGGTGAAGGGCCGCGACCTGATCGACGGGATCCCGAAGACCATCGTCGTCACCGACGAGGAGATCCGCGAGGCGCTGCGGGAGCCGGTGATGGCGATCGTGGACACGGTGCGCACCTGCCTCGAGCGGACCCCGCCCGAGCTGGCCGCCGACATCGTGGACAAGGGGATCGTGCTCACCGGCGGCGGCGCGCTGCTGCGCGGTCTCGACCTGCTCCTGCGGCAGGAGACCGACCTCCCCATCACGGTCGGCGACGACCCCCTGTCCTGCGTGGCGCTCGGCACCGGCAAGGTGCTGGACGAGCTCGAGCTTCTCAAGAAGGTGGCGATCCCCGCCTGAGCGCCGGCCTCGGGCCGGCCTTCCAGGACCGATCGGCCGTAAGGGTGACGGAGCGGTGAGAGTTCGCAGATACGGGATCCTTCTCGCGGTGCTGCTCGTGTCGTTTCTGCTCCTGACGGTGCAGACGCGCGGCGGCGGCACCGCGCGGGCGGGCGAGCTGGTGGCCGTCGTGCTCACCCCGGTCCAGAGCCTGCTCGTGCGTGTCCATCGCGGCGCCCTCGGTTTCTGGGCGAACTACGTCGACTGGAAGCTGGTGCGCCGGGAGGTCGTCTCGCTCCGCGGTGAGAACGAGCAGCTCCGGGTCCAGGCGCTCCAGGCCGGCGAGACACGCGAGGAGAACATGCGGCTCCGTCGGCTGCTCGTGCTGCGCGACCGGCTGCCCCTGGCCACCGTGGCCGGCGAGGTGATCGGGCGCGAGGCGGGCGGCTGGGTGCGCTCCCTGACCGTCAATCGCGGGCGCAGCGACGGCATCGTCCAGCAGACGCCGGTCATCATGCCCGACGGGCTGGTGGGGCGCGTCGTCCAGGTGCAGCGGGGCGCCGCGGTCATCCAGCTCCTCAACGATCCGGCGTCGACGGTGGGCGCGGTGGTGCAGCGCACCCGCACCGCCGGGCTCGTGGAAGGGGACGCGGGTGGCGCGGTGCGCTTCAAGTTCATGGCCCGCGACGGTGCCAGCGTCGCCCCCGGCGACCTCGTGGTCACCTCCGGCCTGGGCACGCTCTTTCCCAAGGGCCTTCCGGTCGGTCGCGTCGTCAAGATCGAGGACAAGGGCTCCGCCCTCTTCCACTTCGCGGTGCTCACCCCCGCGGTGGACGTCTCCCGCGTCGAGGAAGTGCTGCTCATCACCGGGCAAACGACCCAGGACGTGGCGGCGCTGTTCCCCTCGGATGGCTAGCCATGGGTCTGCGCTTGCTCCTGCTCCTCGTCACCGTGGGTGGCGGCGTCCTGCAGTCCACCGTGGTCGCGGCCCGGGGCGTGGGCGGCGTCACCCCCGACGTGCCGCTCATCCTCACCGTGCTGATCGCCCTCCGCAGTGGGCCGGAGTCCGGCTGCCTCGCCGGCTTCGTGGCGGGGCTGCTCCAGGACATCACCGGGGGCGGGCTCGTGGGCGTGCAGGCGCTCACCAAGGGGCTGGCCGGCTTCGGCATGGGGCTCCTGGTCGGCCGCTTCTGGGTCACGAACCCTCTCGTCCAGGTGCCCGGCCTCGTGCTGCTGACCGTGACCGAGGGGCTCGGGCGGTTCCTGCTCCTGCAGATGTTCCACTATCCGGCGGCCTTCGGTGAGCTCATGCTCCACGTGATCCTGCCCCAGGCCCTCTACAACGGCTTGATCGGCACCTTGTGCATCCTGGCCGAGGCCGGCTACGAGCTGATGCGGAGGCGCTCGTGGCAGTGAGCCCGGCCCTCTCGAATCGCCGCGAGGCCTGGGGCCGGCGTGTCCTGGCGCTCGCGGTAGTCAGCTCCATCGGCTTCCTCGCGCTGGTGGGCCAGCTCTGGTACCTCCAGGTGCTCGAAGGCGGCCGCATGCAGGAGCTCTCGGAGAAGAACCGGATCCGGATCCGTCCGGTGGCGGCGCCCCGCGGCATCCTCTTCGACCGGAACGGGCTCGCGCTGGTGGACAACCGGCCCGCCTTCACCCTCTCGCTGATCCCCCGCGAGATGGAGGACCGGAACCAGGTGGTGGCGCGGCTGGCCGTCCTGCTCAAGATGCCGGTGGGCGAGCTGATGGAAGCGCTCGAGAAGGTGCCCCCGGATTCGATCCGCCCGGTGCGGGTGCGGCGCGGCCTGTCGCTGGAGGACGTCACCATGGTGGAAGAGCGCAAGCTCGAGCTGCCGGGCGTCATCGTGGAGGTCGAGCCCCAGCGCACCTATCCCACCAGCACGTTCGCGGCCCACCTGCTGGGCTACGTGCGGGAAGTCAGCGACGAGCAGATGAAGGGCGGCCGCTATCGCCGCGGCGACATGATCGGGCAGTCGGGTCTCGAGCGGCTCCTCGACGAGTACCTGCGCGGGCGCGACGGCGGCGAGCGGATCGAGGTGGACGCGCTCGGCCGGCCGGTGCAGATCATGCGGCGCGAGGAGCCCGATCCGGGCGCCCAGGTCATCACCACGATCGACCGCCGCATCCAGGAGGCGGCGGAGCGGGCGATGGCCGGCAAGGCGGGCTCGGTGGTCGTGATGGATCCGCGCAACGGCGACGTCCTCGCCCTGACCTCGAGCCCCGCGTTCCCGCTCGATCGGTTGACCGGAAACCTGGACCGGGACGAGTGGGTGCGCCTCGTGCGCGATCCCATGTCTCCGCTCATGAACCGCGCGCTGCAGGGCCTGTACCCGCCCGCGTCGGTCTTCAAGATCATCGTCGCGGCCGCCGGGCTCCAGGAAGGCTCGCTGACCCCGATGGACAACATCTACTGCAACGGCGAGTTCAACCTGGGCAACTGGACCTTCAAGGACTGGAAGCCGGGCGGGCACGGGCACGTGAACCTGCACCAGTCCATCGCGCAGTCGTGCGACATCTTCTTCTACCAGGCCGGGCTCAAGGTCGGCGGCGACATGATGGCGAAATACGCGCAGGCCTTTGGCCTGGGGTCGCCCACCGGCATCGATCTCGGGGGTGAGCGCTTCGGGCTGGTGCCGTTCTCTCCCGCCCAGCGCCAGCGCGCCAAGAGGAGCTTTCTGCCCGGCGACACCGTGAACATGTCGATCGGACAGGGGCAGCTCCTGGTGACCCCGCTCCAGATCGCGCGCATGATGGCCGCGGTGGCCAATGGCGGCGTGATGTGGAAGCCGCGGCTGGTCCAGCGTGTCGAGCGCGCGGACGGGACGCTCGCCTACGGCTCGTCGAGCCAGATGACGGAGCGCGTCGACCTCTCCCCGGTGGTCTGGGCCTTCCTGCGCCACTCGCTGGCCGCGGTGGTCAAGGACGGGACCGGCGCGCTGGCCCGGGTGCCCGGGGTCGACATCGCGGGCAAGACGGGAACCGCCCAGACCATTTCGAAGAGCGATTCCGCCAAGGGGCAGGACCACGCGTGGTTCGCCTCGTTCGCCCCCGTCGACGATCCGCAGTACGTGGTCGTGGTGCTGGTGGAGCGCGGCGGCAAGGGCGGCGGGGTCGCGGCCCCGATCGCGCGACAGATCTACGAAGCCATCTTCCTCCAGAAGGTGGCCCAGGTGACGCTCGGCGAGTCCGGCTGATGCTGAAGATGGACCGGCGGCTGCTCCAGAACGTGGATTGGCCGTTGCTGGGCGCCGCCCTATTCATCATCGGGCTCAGCCTCACCTGCCTCTGGAGCCTCAATCCGGGTCGCGGGATCTCGGCGTTGATGTGGCGCCAGGTCTCCTGGGTGGGCGTCGGTCTCGTCGGGCTGCTGGTGGTGGTCAGCGTGGACTACCGGAACCTGGTGCGGTTCGCCCCGGTGTTCTACGTGATCGGCCTCGGGCTCCTGATCTCCGTGTTCGTCCTGGGGCGCACCGTCTCGGGCGCGCGGCGGTGGATCCACGTGGGGCCGTTCACGGTGCAGCCCTCGGAGGTCTTCAAGCTGATCTTCATCATCACGCTGGCCTGGGCCCTGACCTCGGCCCGCGGGGAACGATTGAGCCGGGTCGCCCTGGTGGGTACCTTCGTGCTCCTGGGTGTGCCGTTCTTCCTGGTGGTCAAGCAGCCGGACCTGGGCACCGCGCTGGTGCTGGTCCCGGTGCTGGGCGCCACCCTGGTGGGCCTCGGCCTGCGAATGAAGGTGCTGGGGGGCCTCGCGCTGGGGTCGGTGGCGCTGATGCCGCTGGCCTGGTTCGTGCTCAAGCCCTACCAGCGCGACCGCCTCCTGGTCTATCTCGATCCGTTCCGCGATCCGCTCGGAACGGCCTACAATGTCATTCAGGCGAAGATCGCCATTGGTTCGGGCCAGCTCCTGGGGAAGGGTATCGGCGGCGCGACGCAGAGCCGCCTGGCCTTTCTCCCCGAGCGGCACACTGATTTCATTTTTGCCGTGTTCGCGGAGATGTGGGGGTTTCTGGGTTGTCTCGTGCTGATCGTGGCCTACGCGCTCCTGGTGTTGCGGGGGTTCGAGATCGCGGCCGGCACGCGGGAAACCCGGGGGCGCATCCTGGCTCTCGGGGTGACGAGCGTGTTCGCGGTCCAGATCCTGATCAATATCGGGATGGTGACGGGCCTGCTCCCCATCGTGGGGATTCCGCTGCCGCTCATGAGTTACGGCGGATCGTCCATGGTGGTCTCGCTGACAGCGCTGGGTCTCCTGATCTCGATCCGAATGCGGCAGTTCCACTAACCGCATTATTGCTGGCCGGGTCCCCCGCCGGGACCCTGGATCGAGGTTGGCCGTGGGCAAGCGCATCGTCGTCAACGCCGGTGTGACGGAAACCCGTCTCGCCGTCCAGGATGGAAATCTCCTCACCGAGCTGTACATCGAACGCGCCGACCGCCGCTCCATCGTCGGGAACATCTACAAGGGCGTGGTCACCAACGTGCTGCCCGGCATGCAGGCCGCGTTCGTGGACATCGGGCTCGCCAAGGACGCCTTTCTCTACGCGGGCGACTACACCGCCCAGCTCGGGGCAGAGGACCAGACGGCGCCCCCCGCGGAGGAGGAACACCCCGACGTGGACGAGGGCGAGGGCGATAGCGAGGCGGACGGCGACGCGGAGCCCGAGCCCCGCCGGCAGGCGGTCGCGCCCATCGAGGAGATGCTGCGCAAGGGCCAGGAGGTCCTGGTGCAGGTCTCGAAGGAGTCGCTCGGGACCAAGGGGGCGCGGGTCACCTCCTTCGTGTCCATCCCGGGGCGCTCCATCGTCTTCATGCCCCAGTCTCGCCACGTCGGGGTGTCGCGGCGAATCCACGACGACGCCGAGCGGGACCGGCTCCGCGCCATCGTCAAGGGACTACCCGAGCAGAACGGCGGCTTCATCGTGCGGACCGTCGCGGAAGGCAAGGGCGAGGAGGAGCTGGCCGCCGACATCCAGTTCCTGAGCCGGCTCTGGGCCCAGGTCCTCACGCGCTTCGAGTCGGCCAAGGCGCCGTCCCTGCTCCACGCGGAGATGGACGTCACCTTCCGGGTGGTGCGCGACCTCTTCTC
>CAMLFJ010000247.1 GCA_946479205.1 uncultured bacterium
CCCCCGCCCCCCCCGCCCGGCCCGGCGGGGCGCGGCGGCGCCCGGCTCCCCCCGCCCCGCCCCCCGGCGCGGCCGGCCCCGCGGGGCGCGCACGGCGGCGGGGGCGGCACGGGAGCCACGGGAGCCACGTCCACCAGCCCCGCCAGGCCCGAGGATCCGCAGTACACCGCGGCGGTGAAGGCGATCAAGGCCAACGAGTACGCGAAGGCCATCCCGCTGCTCCAGGGGGTAGTCTCGCGCGACGACAAGAATGCCGACGCCTACAACTGGCTGGCCTACGCCACCCGCAAGACCGGGGACCCGGCGGCCTCGCTCCCGCTCTACCAGAAGGCGCTCGCCATCGATCCCAAGCACAAGGGCGCGCACGAGTACATCGGCGAGGCCTACCTGATGCTCGACAACCTGCCCAAGGCCAAGGAGCACCTCGGCACGCTCAACTCGCTCTGCCTCATCACCTGCGGCGAGTACCGCGACCTCAAGCGCGCGGTCGATGCCTACGAGAAGAGCGGCGGCAAGTCCAAGCCCACCGCCGCGTCCAACTGACGGGGTCAGGTCTTACATTCCGACATTGTCATAATGTAAGACCTGACCCCGGCCGGCTAGGTGAAGTTGTAGAGGCGGGCGGCGTTGTCGCAGACGATCGCACGGCGGGTGGCGGCCGGGAGATGGCCGAGCTCGCGGGCGACGTACTCGCGGGAGTCGGGCCACACCCCGTCGGGGTGCGGGAAGTCGGAGCCCCACATGACCTTGTCCACGCCCAGCTCGTCGAGCAGCTTCACGCCCACCGGATCGGTCTGGTAGGTCGCCCACACCTGGCGCTTCCAGTACTCGCTCGGCGGCATCGTGAGCGAGAGATCCTTGAACTGGTCCTCCCATTCCCCGTCCATGCGCCAGAGGATGTACGGGATCCAGCCGATGCCGGCCTCGCCCAGCACCACGCGCAGCCGCGGGAAGCGCTCGAGCACGCCGCCGTAGATCATGGCCATCAGGATATTGGCCATGTTGATCTGGAAGCCGGTGATGTGGGTCGCGAAGGCGATCCGGGCCGCGTGCTTCTGCGCGCCGGTCACGTCGGCCCCCGCCCGGGTGAGATCGGAGCCGAGGAACACGAGCTTCTGCATGTCCTCGGGGAGCCGGCTGCCGATGGTGTGGAAGTGCAGCGGCAGGCCGCTCGCGCTGATGACCTCCCAGAGCGGGTTCCAGTAGGGATCCCACAGCGGAGTCAGGTCCGTCGAGTTGGCGATGTCGAGCCCCCGCACCGCGCCCCGCTTGGCCACCCGCTCCACCTCCGCGATCGCCGCGTCGATCGGGCTGTTCGGGATCGACGCGAGCCCCGCGAAGCGCTCGGGGTGGGTGGAGCAGAAGTCGGCGAGCCACTCGTTGTAGACCCGCATCACCTCCACGACCGCCTCCTGATCGTTCATGCGTCCGGTGGCGCCCAGGATGCCGTAGAGCACCTCGGCCTGCACGCCGTCGAGGTCCTGGTCCTTCAGCCGCAGCTCCGGCACGGTCAGCCGCCGGATGCCCTTCTTGCCGTCCGAGTAGAGCCCGGTCTCGGCCATGCGATCCGCGCGATGGATGCGCCCGGGGACGTACTCGCGCCCGGCCGAGCCCATGCCACAGGCGAGCCCGAGGTTGGCGCCCTTCTTCGTGACCCACGTGGGCCCCTTGGGCTGATCGATCACGTGGGGCATACGGTCGCGGAGCGCGGCCGTCGCGTTGGTGGTGAAGAGATCCGGCGGCAGCCAGCAGAGATCGAGGTGGCAATCGGCGGAGATCATCTCGTAGCGCATGGGGGTCTCCTCAGGGCTTGAGCCGGACGTCTTCGTAGGGTGCCGAGTACGGGAACGCGGGAATGAGGGCGAGCGCGGGCTCCTCCACCCGGGGGCCCACGCCGCGGATGAAGCCGTTCTCCCAGATGGGGGCGAAGATCTTCTTGTCGTGCAGGATGCGCTGGATCTGGTGCAGCATCTCCTCGCGCTTCTTGCGGTCGCGCTCGCGCGCCTGCCGCTCGAAGAGGTCCTGGACCTCGGGCAGCACGCCCGCGGTGTAGGGGCCGCCCTTGACGGCCAGGATGGCCAGCCGCGTGGCCGCGTTGCCCGCGGGGCCGAGGCCGCCGAAGACCAGGCCCTTGAGCCTACCCTGGGGCCAGGCCGAGAAGAAGGCGGCGCGCTCCATGGTGCGGATCTTCACGCGGATGCCCACCGCCGACAGGTAATTGGCGATCGCCTCGCCGGCGCCCTCGTAGGGCGGCGCGATCGTGAAGTCGCCCGCGTCGAGCCCGCGCGGGAAGCCGGCCTCCGCGAGCAGGCGCTTGGCCCGTGCGGGATCGTAGGGATCCGGGTCGATGGGCAGGGCGAAGTCGAGGTTGCGCGGGACCACGTTGCCGGTGAGCCCGCCGAAGCCGAGCTGCTCGGCGTCGTTCATCGCGCGCCGGTCGATGGCGTAGCTGGCGGCGGCGCGCACCCGCGGATCCTGCCAGGGCGAGCCGGCCTCCCACTGGCCCCGGAAGTCGAGGAAGAAGACGGTGTTGCTGCGGACCGCCATCAGGCGCAGGCCCGGCGTGCGCCGCACCTCCTCCGCGATGGGGCCGTTGAGGAAGTAGGCCACGTCCACGTCACCCCGCTTGAGCGCGGCCGCGCGTGTCGTCTCGTCCGGGAGGCTGCGGAAGATCAGCTTCTTCACCGTGGGCGCCTTCCGCCAGTAGCCGTCGAAGGCCTCGAGCTGCAGCTCCACGCCCGGGGTGAAGCTGATCACCTTGTAGGGCCCCGCCCCGATCGGGGCCTTCTTGAAGCCCTCGTCGCCGACCTGCTCGACGTACTTCTTCGGCACGACCCAGCCCGCGGTGCTCGCGGTGGTGCCGTAGAAGGTGATGAAATCCGACCACGGCTCTTTCAGGTGGAACTGGATGCGCCGCGGGTCGAGCACGCGGACTTCCTGGACGCGCTCCTTGAACGTGGTCGCGTTCGCCCCGCGATAGCGCTCGAAGGAGAACTTGACGTCCTCGGCGGTCACCCGCTCGCCGTTGTGGAAGCGCGCATTGGCGCGCAGCGTGAAGTCGTAGACGAGGCCGTTCGGCGAGACGGTCCACGACTCGGCGAGGCTCGCCGCGCTGGGCCCCGACGGCATCGGCTTGAGCAGCGCGTCGTGGACCGCGTAGAGGGTGAGGAAGGGGGTGATCGAGCCCTCGGTCTCGGCCGGGTCGAGCCAGCGCGGCGCGAGGGTGAAGTGCACCGCCCAGGTCATCTGGCCCGCGGCCGCGGGGCTGCCGGTCTGCGCCGACCCGACCACGGTCGAACACGTCAGCAGCGCGATGACGACGAGTACGCCGATGAGTCGTCGCATGGGGGCGGGCCCTCCGGGGCGAGCCGAGGGCCCGATGATATAACCTATTCGCGTCGAGTAAAGCGGAGAGTTTACGAGAGGTTAGGACACTACGCGGTCTGCCGGCGCTCGGCGCGGGTCGTCTCCTGAAATAGCTTGGCGGATACGTCGATCACGGTGTGGCACGCCGAGCACCGGAAGCGCCGGCGGTCCGAGTCTCGGACCGGTTCACGAACCCACGAGCGACGGCCGCACGCGCACGCCGGTCCGCTTCGCTCCATGATCTGCTCGTCGCGAAGGCGCCGATAGTTCATCGCGTCGACTCCCGGGGCCACGTCAATAGCTGAGCTCGACTCGATCCCCCACGGCCGCTCTGACCACGGATAGCAGCACGCCCGGAATCCGCTTCATCTTGTGGGCGACGAGAACGTGCTCCGCTTCCTTGGTCACGACTTCGAGCTCATCCCGTCCTTCGACGATGATCTTGCACCCGGGCACCACGTCACCGCACCTCAACATTTTCGCCATGCTCAGCGCCTCCCTTGTCGGGGCAGGAATGTGATCGGCCCAACATGGGCCGCCCGATTGCGGGCAATGTGCGTGCCTTCGGCGAGTGCCGAGAAATCAAGCTGATAGGAGCGGCTCAGGTCGAAACCGGGTCCTTCTTACCGAGCAGAAATTACCTGATGCGTAGTAACCGGGTGACGAGCCGCTACAATAGGAAGTCCTGGCCGACGCCTCGGCGCGGGTGTAAGTTCAGCCCGCTTGCAAATGATCCCCGCCGCGTACACCCGCACCATGGTCGCCGTCCTCTGTTGCGTGCTCGCCTTCACCACGTCGGCCTCGGCGGAGAGCGCATGGGTCCTGTGGTTCGGTACCGGGACCAACTACATCGCCTTCGGAGCCTACGGAGGAGCCACCGGTGAGAAGGAGTGCAAGGAGGCGGCCGCCCAGTTGATGGCGAGCATGAGCAAGGATGCCAAGCAGGCCGCCGAGTTCCTCAAGTCCAGCAGCCGATATGTCTGCCTCCCCGACACCGTGGACCCGCGCGGGCCGAAGGCGAAGTAGGTACCGGATGCTATAATCCCCGCGCTCACCCACCAGACGTCAGGAGCGAGGCGGCCATGAAGACATTCCGGCTCTACACCGGCAAGGACGGGCAGTCCCACATCGAAGCGATCGATCTCGCGCAAACCCCCTCGTGGACCAAGGGGCTCGCGACGACGCAGATCTCGTTCCGGGAGAGCCCGGTCGGCAACTTCATCGACTGGCATCCCGCCCCACGACGCCAGTTCGTGATCATCCTCTCGGGCCAACTCGAGATCGGGCTGGGCGACGGCTCCAGGCAGGTCTTCGGCCCCGGCGACGCGCGACTGGTGGAGGACACCACCGGGAAGGGGCACACCACGCGGGTGCACGGCGGCGAGCCGTGCCTCACCGCCACCATTCCGCTCGAGGAGCAATGAGATGGCCACCAAGATCCTCTTCGCCCCCAAGCAGTCCGACGCGGTCCTCGAGATCGCCCGCTCCCTCACCCCCGCCGGCTTCGAGCTGCTGATCGCCGAGTTCGGCACGCCCGAGTTCTACGCGGCGGCCGCGCAGGCCGAGTACTACCTGGGCCTGGCCCGCCAGATGGGCGGGGAGTTCTTCCGCTCCGCGCCCAACCTCAAGCTCGTGCAGCTCCTCTCCGCGGGTTACGACCGCGTGGACATCGAGGCCGCGCGCAAGGCCAAGGTGCCGGTCTCCAACAACGGCGGCGCCAACGCGATCGCGGTGGCCGAGCACACGCTCATGTTGATGCTCGCGGTGCTCAAGCGCGTGGTGAAGTTCCACAACGACGTGGTGGCGGGGAAGTGGCGGGTGGGGGGCTTCGACGACCAGCGGGTCTACGAGCTGTCGCGCAAGACACTCGGCATCGTGGGCCTGGGCAACATCGGCAAGAAGGTCGCGCGGCGCGCCGCCGCCTTCGACATGACCGTGCAGTACTACGACATCGCGCGCCTCACCGAGGCCGAGGAGGACGCCCTCGGGGTCCGGTTCGTGCTGCTGCCCGAGCTGCTGCGCACCTCCGACGTGGTGAGCCTGCACGTGCCGCTGGACGATTCCACGCGTCACATCATGGGGGCGGCCCAGTTCGCCCAGATGAAGCCGGGCGCGATCCTGATCAACACGTGCCGGGGTCCGGTGGTGGACGAGGCCGCGCTCTACACCGCGCTCAAGGGCGGCCAGGTCGCGGCGGCCGGGCTCGACGTGCTGGTGGACGAGCCGCCCGCCAAGGACCACCCGCTCTTCTCGCTCCCGAACGTGACCCTGACGCCGCACTCGGCCGGGCCCACCTGGGAGAACTGGACCGCGCGCTTCCGCAACG
>CAMLFJ010000248.1 GCA_946479205.1 uncultured bacterium
GGTGCCGTTGTAGTTGATCTCCCCCTCGACGATCCGGCCGGGCGGCTGGGGGATGAGCTTCATGATGCTGAGCGCGGTCACCGACTTGCCGCAGCCCGATTCCCCGACGATCCCCAGGGTCTCCCCCTTTTCGATGTAGAGGTCGACGCCGTCGACGGCGCGGACGACGCCTTCATCGGTGAAGAAGTAGGTCTTGAGGTTCTTGACGTCCAGCAGGCGCTCGGCCATAGGGTGCGGCCTCCTCTGGGGTGCGGGCGGCTACCAGGCCGCCGTGATCTCTCGGAAGGCCTCGAGGGCCCGCTCGATGTCGTCGGCGTCGACGTCCTTGTGGGTCACGCACCGGATGGTGCCGGGACCGGTCTGGTGGATCTTCACCTTGCGGGCCAGGCAGCCGGTGACCAGCTCGGCGGCGCCGCCGTCGCGGTCCACCCGGAAGATGACGATGTTGGTCTGCACGGTGGCCAGGTCCAGGCCGACCCGGGGGAGGCGGCTCACCCCCTCGGCGAGGTGACGGCAATTGACGTGGTCCTGGGCGAGCCGGTCCACCATCGAATCCAGCGCGACGAGCCCGGCCGCGGCCAGCACGCCGACCTGGCGCATGCCGCCGCCCAGCATCTTCCGCACCCGCCGGGCGCGCGTCACGAACTCGCGCGAGCCGCACACCAGTGAGCCGACCGGGGCTCCGAGGCCCTTGGACAGGCAGAAGGTGAGCGAGTCCACCGGCCGCGCGAAGTCGGCGACGGGCCGCCCGAGGGCGATCGCCGCGTTGAAGAGCCGCGCGCCGTCGAGGTGCACCGGCACCCCGGCCGCGCGGGCCGCCGCAGCCACCGCCTCGATCTCCTCGGGGGTGCAGCAGGTGCCGCCGTGGCGGTTGTGGGTGTTCTCGACCGCGACCAGCCCGGTCATCGGGATGTGGATGTTATTGGGGCGGATGTGCTCGCGCACCTGCGCGGGCGTCAGGAAGCCGCGCGCGGTCTTGACCGGCAGGGTCTGCACGCCGCCGAAGACGGCCGCTCCCGCGCCCTCGTAGTTGAAGATGTGGGAGTCGGCGTCGAGCACCACTTCCTGGCCCGCGCGGGTCTGGGCCAGGACCGAGACGAGATTACCCTGGGTGCCGGAGGAGACGAACAGGGCCGCCTCCTTGCCGGTGCGGCGGGCCGCGGTGTCCTCGAGACGCCGGACCGTCGGATCCTCCTCCCAGACGTCGTCGCCCACTTCGGCGTGCGCCATCGCGTCGCGCATCGCCTGGGTCGGGAGGGTGAGGGTATCGGATCGGAGATCGACGACGTCGTGCATGACTTACCTCGCGGCCTGGAGGCGTTGCGCGGCGCGCTTGCCCCACTCCGTGTAAGGGTACTCATCGGCCAGCTGCCGGTACATGCGCTGGGATTCCTCGGCCCGTCCGTCGCCGGAATATACCTCACCCAGCCGGAAGAGCGCCTCCGGGATCACGAGGGTGCGCGGGTACTCCTTGACGACCTTCTCCAGCCGCTGGCGGGCCGCCCCCGGGTTGCCCTGGTTGATGTAGTACGCGGCGACCCACAGCTCCTTCTGGGCCAGGCGGCCCCGGCAGATGTCGATCTTGGCGAGGGCGTCCGCCGCGTACCGGCTCTCCGGGTACTCGCGGACGAGGACCTTGAACGTGTCCATCGCCTTCCGGGTGATCTCCTGGTCCTGCTCGACCGGCTTCATCTGGTCGTAGTAGCTCATCGAGAGCCGGTACTGCACGAGGTCCGCGATCTGGTGCCGCGGGTAGAAGGCCATGAAGCCTTCGAACTCCTTGATCGCCTTGTCGAACTGTCCTTCGCGGTAGAATGCCTCGCCGATCAGGAAGCGGGCCCGCGGCGCGTAGCTCGATTGCGGATGCCGCTCCGCGACCTTGCGGAACGCGGTCCGCGCCTCATCGTACCGGCTCTTGTTGAGCTGGTTCTCGCCTTCCGAGTAGAGCTCGGAGGCAGGCGGCAGCGCCTGCGGGCGCTGGCGGAAGAAGTCCGCAATCGTCGTGCACCCGCTCAGGAGCAGGAGCAGACTCACCAGCGTCGCGGGAACCAAGAGGAATTTGAGACGCATCGGCCAGTGGTTGGCCATCGATTGGCCCCCAGTTGTAAGGGCGGAAGTCTGGAAAGTCAAGGACATCGTGCGGGGGTCGCACCCGGCCGGCCAGGGACCCCACCGGACGGCTTCCTGGGCGGACGGGTCAGAGTCGCCGGGGCCTCACCGGGCCCCGGCGCGGTCCTTCGAGGCCGGGCCCCAGATCGCTTCCAGGCGCTGGTCACGGCCGCAGCCGGCCCGGTAGAGCTTGTACCGGACCGGGTTCTTCTTGTAGAAGTCCTGGTGGTAGTCCTCCGCGGGCCAGAACTTCGAGGCGGCCGCGATCTCGGTCACGACCGGCTTCTGGAGGCGCCGCGTCACCAGGGTCCGGGACTCCTCCGCCAGCCGGCGCTGGGTCTCGTCGTGCGTGAAGATGGCCGCCCGGTACTGGCTACCCGCGTCGCAGAACTGGGCGTTCGCGGTCAGGGGGTCGATGTTGCGCCAGAACACCTCGAGGAGCTGGGCATAGGTGACCTTCGCGGGGTCGTACACCACCTCGACCGCCTCGGCATGACCGGTCCGGCCTGCCGAGACCTGCTCGTAGGTCGGATTCGCGGCGTGGCCGCCGGTGTAGCCGGAGGTGGTCGAGAGGACGCCGTCGAGCTTGTCGAACGGCGGCTCCATGCACCAGAAGCAGCCGCCCGCGAAGGTCGCCCGGGCGCGCTCCTGCGCGTCCGCGATTCCGACCGCGGCCAGGACGAGCAGGCCCGCGATGATCGCCCGCATCGCTCAGGCCCGCCGGAACGTCAGGGCGACGCCGTTCATGCAGTAGCGCAGCCCGGTCGGCTTCGGCCCATCGTCGAACACGTGTCCCAGGTGGCCGCCGCAGCGCCGGCAATGCACCTCGGTCCGAGCCATGAACAAGGTTCGGTCCGTGGACGTCCCGACCGCGTTCGGCAGCGGGGCCCAGAAGCTCGGCCAGCCGGTCCGGCTGTCGAACTTCGCGTCCGACGAGAAGAGGGGCAGATCGCACCCGGTACAGTGGTAGGCCCCGCGGCCGTACTCCTTGTCGAGCGGGCTGCTCCCGGGGTACTCGGTCCCGTGCTTGCGCAGCACGGAGAACTGCGCCGGGGTGAGCCGCTGCTGCCACTCGGCGTCGCTCATCGCCACCTCGAACCTCGTGGGCGCCTGGCTCGCCTTGTCGTCCGCACCGACGAAGCGGGCGACCGCTCCCGCCGCCGCCGTGACCAGTCCCATCCCGAGAAGCCGCCGTCTCGTCATGTCAGCCTCCTGTTCCCAGCGCCGTGGCCTGCCACCTGCTCGACAAGTATGCCCCCGGGAGCGTCCCGCATGTCACAGGCCCGTGAACAACGGTCCGCGATGGCGACACGCGCGGGGCTTGACGTTGACAGGGCCGGGGGCCGCTACATTATGATTTCGCCATGCCGCTGGGATCGGTGACGCTCCCCACGATGCACCGGGTGCGGCAGACCTTTGCCCGCACCCGCCTGGAAGACATCCCCGGCGGGGTCAGGAAGACCCTGGCCGCCGCGGGCCTGCCCATCAAGCGCGGGGACACGGTGGCGGTGGGGGCGGGCAGCCGGGGGATCGCCAACATCGCGGTCATCGTCCGGGCGACAGTGGACTGGCTCCGGGAGCAGGGGGCCCGGCCCTTCGTGTTCCCGGCCATGGGCAGCCACGGCGGGGCTACCGCCGAGGGGCAGCGCTCGGTGCTGGAGCACTACGGGATCACGGACGACACCATGGGCTGCGAGGTCCGGGCCACCATGGACGTGGTTCAGGTGGGGGAGGCCCTGGGGCTGCCGGTCTGGCTCGACCGGGCCGCGTCCGAGGCCGACTGGATCGGGGTGGTCAACCGGGTCAAGCCCCACACCGACTTCAAGGGCTCGATCGAGTCCGGGCTCTTCAAGATGATGACGATCGGGCTCGGCAAGTACCGCGGGGCCACCCAGTACCACCGGGCCAACGTCAATCACGGCTACGAGACGGTGATCACCGCGGTGGGGCGCGAGATGCTCGCGAAGGCCCGCATCGGGTTCGGGCTCGGCATCGTGGAGAACGGCTACGACGAGACCGCGTGCGTGGAAGCCTTCAACGCGGCGGATCTCGAGGCGGGCGAGCGGCGGCTGCTCAAGGACGCGCGGGCCTGGATGGCCCGGTTGCCCTTCTCCCCGATCGACGTGCTCGTGGTCGAGGAGATCGGCAAGAACGTGTCCGGCTCCGGCATGGACACCAACGTGATCGGCCGCCCGTCGAACCCGCACGAGCCCTTCCCGGCCGACCCGAAGATCCTGTGGATCGTGGCCCTCGATCTCACCGACGAGAGCGGAGGCAACGCCACCGGGATCGGCAACGCCGACTTCACCACCCGCCGGCTCGCCGAGAAGATCGACTGGAAGCCGACCGCCATCAACACGCTCACCGCCTGCGCCCCCAACGGGGCCAAGCTGCCGCTCGTGTTCGAGAGCGACCGCGAGGCGGTCGAGAACGCGCTGAACTGCATCGGCCTCACCCCGCCCGAGCGCGCCCGCGTGATCCGCATCCGGAGCACGCTGATGCTGGGCGAGATCGAGTGCTCGGAAGCCCTGCTGCCGGAGATCGCGAAGCGTCCCGACCTGACCGTGGTCGGCCCCGGCCGGCCCCTCGGGTTCGACGCGGCCGGCCAGATCATCCCGCTGCGCTCATCCCCCTGACGGACAGCAGCGCGCTCGCCGCCGGCCCTTGACAGACGCCCGCGGCGCAAGATACAGTCCGCACACACCTTTCCCGATTCATCGTCCCGACCCGTTCCCTCAGTGAGGAGGAGTCTATGGCACCACTCAATCGCCGTCAGTTCCTGACGACCACCGGCGCCGGCCTCGCCGGCATCCTCGCCACCCGCGTGCCGCCGGCCCGGGGCCAGCAGCGCGAGATCTCATACCTCTGCTGGAACAACTTCGCGCCCGCGTCCGACAAGAAGATGGACGAGATCGGCCAGCGCTTCACCAAGGACACCGGGATCAAGCTCAAGATCGACCACATCTCCCACATGGGCCCCCAGCAGGCCAAGTACGCCTCCGAGGTCCAGACCCAGGCGGGCCACGATCTGGTGGAGATGCGCATGCACTTCCCGTGGCTGTACGAGCCACAGCTCGTGGACGTCTCCGACGTGGTGGCCGGGCTCGAGAAGCAGTACGGCAAGGCCATCGCCTCCTCGTACGAGGGGGCGCACGTCAAGGGCGTGTGGCGGGCGGTGCCCCAGTACCACGGGATGTTCGTGGCGACCTACCGGGAGGATCTCTTCAAGAAGGCGAGCCTGAAGGTGCCGGATACCTGGGAGGATCTCTACACCGTCGGCAAGGAGCTCAAGAAGATGGGGAACCCGGTGGGGATCCCCATCTCGCAGAACTACGATTCGATCTCCACCGCGGGGCCGGTGCTGTGGTCGTTCGGCGGCATGGAGGTGGACAAGGACGGCAAGACGGTGCGCATCAACTCGCCCGCCACCGTGCAGACCATCGAGTGGTACCAGAAGATGTTCCGCGACTGCATGGAGCCCGAGGTGCTGTCCTGGTCGGACGCGAGCAACAACGAGTCCATCCAGCAGGGCAAGGCGGGCTGGATCCACAACCCGGTCTCGGCCTACATC
>CAMLFJ010000249.1 GCA_946479205.1 uncultured bacterium
GAGCCTCCCCCAGAACGGATTGCGCCGGCGAAGCCGGCGCTCGAACCTCAGGTGCCGGTGGTCTTCTCGATCCTCGCCCAGGTGTCCCGCAGGCCCACGCTGCGGTTGAAGACCGGGCGGTCGGGCCGGTGGTCCTTCCAGTCCGCGACGAAGTAGCCCACGCGCTCGAACTGCACGTGGTCCTCCGGCGCGGCCTCCGCGACGGCGGGCTCCACCTTGGCCCCGCGGACGATCTCGAGCGACTGCGGGTTGATCACGCTCTTGAAGTCGGGCGCCTCGTCGGGCTTCGGCACCGTGAAGAGCGTGTCGTAGAGCCGCACCTCCGCGTCCACCGCGTGCCGCGCCGAGACCCAGTGGATGGTGGACTTGATCTTCCGGCCCTTGACCTCTCCGCCGCGGGTCTCGGGATCGTAGGTGGCGCGCACCTCGGTGACGAGGCCGGTGGCCGGATCCTTGGTGAGCCCGGTGCAGGTGACCGCGTAGGCCGCCCGCAGCCGCACCTCGACGCCGGGTGAGAGGCGGAAGTACTTGGGCGGCGGCGTCTCGCGGAAGTCGTCCTGCTCGATCCACAGCTCGCGCGAGAAGGGGACCTTGCGGGTGCCCGCGGCCGGGTCCTCGGGATTGTTGGTCGCCTCCATCTCCTCGGTCTGGCCCTCGGGATAGTTCTCGATGACCAGACGCAGCGGGCGCAGCACCGCCATGCGTCGGAGCGCGCGCCGGTTCAGGTCCTCGCGCAGGCAGTGCTCGAGCAGCGCGACCTCGACGAGGTTCGCGGCCTTGGTCACCCCGATGCGCTCGCTGAAGTCGCGCAGGGACTCGGGGGTGTAGCCGCGCCGCCGCAGGCCGGCCAGGGTCGGCATGCGCGGGTCGTCCCAGCCGCTCACGAGGCCGTCCTGCACGAGGGTGAGCAGCTTGCGCTTGGACATCACGGTGTGGCTCAGGCTCAGGCGGGCGAACTCGATCTGGCGCGGGTGGTAGACGCCGAGCGCGTCGAGGTACCAGTCGTAGAGCGGGCGGTGGTCCTCGTACTCGAGCGTGCACAGCGAATGGGTGACGCCCTCGATGGAGTCGGACTGGCCGTGCGCCCAGTCGTACATCGGGTACACGCACCAGGTGTCGCCGGTGCGGTGGTGCGCGGTCTTGCGGATGCGGTACATGACCGGATCGCGCAGGTTGAGGTTGGGATGGCCCATGTCGATCTTCGCGCGCAGGACCTTGCTCCCGTCCTCGAACTCGCCCGCGCGCATGCGCTCGAAGAGATCCAGGTTCTCGTCGACCGGCCGGTTGCGCCACCGGCTCTCCCGCCCCGGCTCGGTCAGGGTGCCGCGGTGCTCGCGGATCTCGTCGGCCGAGAGATCGTCCACGTACGCCTTGCCGGCGCGGATGAGCTGGACCGCCCACTCGTAGAGCCGGCCGAAGTAGTCGCTCGCGAAGTAGAGGTGCGGACCCCAGTCGAAGCCGAGCCAGTGGACGTCGCGCGTGATCGCGTCCACGTACTCCTGGCTCTCCTTGGTGGGGTTGGTGTCGTCGAAGCGCAGGTGGCAGCGTCCGTCCAGCTCCTGGGCCAGGCCGAAGTCCAGGCAGATCGCCTTGGCGTGGCCGATGTGCAGGTAGCCGTTGGGCTCCGGGGGGAACCGGGTGACCACCGGGCGGGGGAAGCGCCCGGCCTGGAGATCGTCCAGGATGGCGTCGCGGACGAAGTGGGAGGGCCTGGTGGGCTCGGCCATGGCCTGATCCTAACATCGGTTGCCCGCCGAACGTGGATCAGGGCCGCCGCGGGCTCCGCGGAGCCTCGAAGTCCTGAGGCGACTGGCGCCAGACGAGCACGATCTCGTAGTCCGTCGCCTGCTCGGCATGGTCCAGGACGATTCGCGCCACGTCGGGGAAGAGCACGTTGGAGTTGGCTCCTCCGACGACCGCCACGCGATGGCTCAGGTCGAGGGCCGGCGAGAGATATCTCTCCCGGAGATCACCCCGCTCCTCGTGGAACGAGAGGAACTCGAGCGGATAGCGAAGCGCCACCACCTTGCCGCCGGCCGCGGGGGTGGCGGGAATGAAATGCCGGGCGGGCCCGCCCGCTTTCAGGACCACGTCGACGAGCTGCTGGGGCCGGCCGCGGCCGCTCGGCTCGACCACCCACACGCTGCGCTCGCCCGGCTGGCCGGTCCACGTGACCACGTCCCACGGGGTCGTGCCCTCGCCGGGCTTGATGTCGGCCAGCACGCGCACCGCGCCGTACGCCCGCGCGATGGCCTCGCTCGCCCAGCGGAGGGTCCGGTCGCCGAGGAGCGCCCCGCGAGGCGCCGCGCCCCGGTCGAGCTTCTCGATCATCTCCTCGAGCCCGGGCCCGGTCGCGCCGTCGACCAGCTCCCCGGGCCTCGCGAAGGCCTTGAATCCCGTATCCCACATGCTGACGACCTGGACCCGGTACTCGACGGCCTGCGCCCGGGACGCGGGCGGGAGCAATCCGAGGGCGACGATCGCGCCCATGACGGCGCGCCGCTGGGTGTGTCTCCTGCGAGTGCTCATGCTGACCTCCCGGCTGGCCGCATTCTCGTCACACGCGGGATGCAAGGGCAACGCCAGATCACACACTGCGGCATCCGGTGGGTTCCCGGGCGAACGGGCGTGGGGAGAACGGTCGCCCCGGCAAGGGCTGATACAATGAAGCCCCTATGTCCGAGGCAGTGCGGGTTCGCTTTCCTCCCAGTCCGACGGGCCATCTCCACGTGGGCGGCGCCCGCACCGCGCTCTTCAACTGGCTCTTCGCGCGCCACCACCGGGGCGTGTACGTGCTCCGGATCGAGGACACCGATCGCTCGCGCTCCACCGAGGAGTACACCCAGTCGCTCCTCGAGGCGCTGCGCTGGCTCGGGCTCGACTGGGACGAGGGCCCGCCCACCCCGGGCTACCGTCAGACCGAGCGCTTCGACATCTATCGCGCGCAGGCCGAGCGGCTGCTCGCGGAAGGCAAGGCCTATCGCTGCCGGTGCACGCCGGAGACGCTGGACGGGCTGCGGAAGATCGCGGAGGCCCGCAAGGAGACCTTCCGCTACCCGGGCACCTGCCGCGAGGCCAACGTGCCCGCGTCCGAGCCTCACGCGCTTCGCCTGGCGATCCCGCGCGCGGGCGAGACGGTCGTGGACGACGTGGTCCGCGGCCGGGTGACGGTCAGCCACGCCGAGCTCGACGACTGGATCCTCGTGCGGACCGACGGCACACCGACCTACAACTTCTGCGTGGTCGTGGACGACGTGACCATGAAGATCACTCACGTCATCCGCGGTAACGATCACCTCTCGAATACGCCGAAGCAGGTGCTCTGCTACCAGGCCCTCGGCTACCCGCTGCCGGTCTTCGCCCACATCCCGATGATCCTCGCCGCGGACAAGACGCGGCTCTCCAAGCGGCACGGCGCCACCTCGGTGCTGGCGTTCCGCGACATGGGCCTCCTGCCCGAGGCCATGCTGAACTACCTGGCGCGCCTCGGCTGGTCGCACGGAGATCAGGAGATCTTTTCTCGAGAGGACCTGGTGCGGCACTTCGACCTGGCCCACGTGGGCGCGGGCGACGCGGTGTTCGACCTCGAGAAGTTCACGTGGGTGAACCACCAGTGGATCAAGCGGCTGCCCGCCGCGCGCATCGCGGCCGACCTGGTGCCCTTCCTCGAGCGGGCCGGCCTGCCCGCCCCGCGCGACCTCGAGTGGCTGGCGCGGGTGGTCGACACGCTGAAGGAGCGCGCCCGCACCCTCATCGAGATGGCCGAGCAGGCCGCGTTCTACCTGCGCCCGCCGGAGGCGTACGATCCGCAGTCCACCGCCAAGTTCTGGAAGGAGCAGGCCGCCGAGCGCTACGCCATCCTGATCAAGCGCCTCGACGCTCAGGCCTCGATGGACCCGCAGGCGCTGGAGGAGCTCTACCGCTTCCTCGCCGCCGACCTCGGGCTCAAGCTCGTGGACCTGGCCCAGCTCACGCGCATCGCGCTGACCGGCAAGACCGCGAGCCCGTCGATCTTCGAGGTGGTGAGCATCCTCGGCAAGCCGGAGACGCTGACCCGGCTCAAGGCGGCCGCGGCCGCGGTGGAGGCCCGCCGGTGAGGCGGCTCCTGCTCGCGCGCCACGGCCAGTCCGTCTCCAACGCGGTCCGGCGCTTCCAGGGCGCGCAGGACGTGGCGCTGTCGCCGCTGGGCGTTCGCCAGGCGGAGGCGCTGGGCCTCGCGGTGGGCCGGCGGCCGATCGCCCACGTGTACGTGAGTCCGCTCGAGCGCGCCCGCCATACCGCGCGGGTCGCGCTGGCCGGCCTCGAGTTGCCGCTGACGGTCGTGGACGACCTGCGCGAGCTGTCGCTGGGCGACTGGGAGGGCTGCACGGTCGAGGAGATCCAGACCCAGCCCGGCGACCCCTACGCCCGATGGGTGCGCGACCCGGTGCAGTGCCTGCCGCCGGGCGGCGAGCCCCTGGCCGACGTGCAGGCGCGCGTGGTCCGGGTGGTCGAGCAGATCGCCGCCGCGCATCCGAACGGCGACGACGTCCTGATCATCTCGCACGGCGGGGTGATCAGCGCGCTGCTCGCCCACTGGCTCGGCCTGCCGCTGTCGTCGATCTGGCGGATCGCGGTCAACAACTGCTCGCTCTCCGAGGTTGCCCCGCCGCGGGTGGTCTCGGTGAACGAGACCGGCCACCTGCGCGTCATCGACGCCGCGGCCACCGCCGCGTTTCATCCCTGATATGGCACGGCTGGGCCTGAGATGACGCTCCTGGCCCTCTTCGGCGGCCTCGCCCTGCTGCTCTACGGCATGCAGCTCATCGGGGAAGGCCTGCAGCGCGCGGCGGGCGGCCACCTGCGCCACCTGCTCACCAGCATGACCCGCACCCGGCTGGCCGCGGTGGCCTCGGGCGCGCTCGTGACCTCGATCATCCAGTCCTCCTCGGCCACCACCCTGATGCTGATCGGCTTCGTCTCGGCGGGGCTCCTCACGTTTCGCCAGTCGCTCGGGGTGATCCTGGGCGCCGACATCGGCACCACCGTCACGGTGCAGCTGCTCGCCTTCAAGGTCCAGGAGCTCTCGCTGCTCCTGGTCGGGGCCGGCTTCGCGATGACCTTCTTCGCGCGCCGGGGCCTGGTGAAGAGCCTGGGCCAGGTGATCCTGGGCTTCGGGTTCATCTTCCTCGGCATGAAGGTGATGAACGACGGCCTCGCCCCGCTCGTCGAGAACGAGCTCACCCGCAAGGTGCTGGTGGCCCTGGCCGACAACCAGGTCCTCGCCCTCCTGGTCGGGGCGGTGCTGAGCGCGAGCATGGCTTCCTCCGCGGCGACCATCGGACTGACCCTGTCGCTGGGCCAGCAGGGCCTGCTGCCGCTCGCCGCCGCGATCCCGGTGGTGCTGGGCGCCAATATCGGCACCTGCGCCACCGCGCTCGCCGCGAGTCTGCGCTCGTCCTCCGACGCGCGCCGGGTGGCGGTGGCCCACATCGCGTTCAAGGTCCTCGGGGTCGCGCTCGTCTTCCCCTTCATCTCCCCGTTGACCACCGTGGTCGCCCAGACCGCGGGGGACGTGGCCCGCCAGATCGCCAACGCCCACACCTTCTTCAACGTGGCGATCAGCGCGCTCTTCCTGCC
>CAMLFJ010000250.1 GCA_946479205.1 uncultured bacterium
GGCCCGGACGGGCCCCGAGCGCGCGCTGATCCCTGTCTCGATCTCGGCCTGAACGCCCGTCGAGCGGCTCGCCGACGACCGGGCCCCCGCCACCGACCTGCCCGCCGATTGCCCGGTCCCACCGAACCCCGCGCGGCGCAGAGCGTGTCTAATCCGCATGGACGGCACCATGCGGCAGGCGCTCCGGGGGCACTGGCCCGAATACCTGATGGAAGCGGCCCATCTCGGGCTCTTCATGATTTCGGCCTGTGTTTTCGCGACCCTGCTGTATCACCCCGCGTCTCCTGTCGGCCCGGGATCCTCACTGGGCGGAGGTCTCGGAGACGATCCGGTGAGGCGGCTCCTGATGGGCATCGCGATGGCGGCGACCGCCGTCGCGATCATCTACTCGCCGTGGGGGCGCCGATCCGGTGCCCACTTCAATCCGGCGGTCACCCTGACCTTCTGGCGGCTCGGGAAGATCGCTGCCTGGGATGCCGCCTTCTACATCACTGCGCAGTTCCTCGGAGGCCTGGCCGGGGTCGTCGTCGCCCGGGTGTGGCTCGGGGTCCCCGTTGCCCATCCCGTCGTCCACTACGCGGTGACGGTACCAGGATCCGCCGGACCCCTGGTGGCCCTCGGAGCTGAGATCGCGATCTCCTTCATGCTGATGCTGGTGGTGCTGACCGTCTCCAACAGCCGGGCGGCGGCCCTGACCGGACTCTGCTCCGGTCTGCTGGTGGCGACGTACATCACGCTCGAGGCGCCGCTTTCCGGGATGAGCATGAATCCGGCGCGCACCTTGGCCTCCGCGATACCGGCGGGGACGTGGACCGCCCTGTGGGTGTACTTCACCGGCCCGCTGATCGGGATGCTCGTGGCGGCGGACGTGTACCTGCTCCTGGCGCGGGGGCGGGAGGCGTTGTGTGCCAAGCTTTACCACCACCCCGCGACGCGCTGCATCTTCCGATGCGGCTACGCCGGGCGGTCCGCCACGACCGTGGCGCCCGCCGGGCCGTGGGTGTCCGCCTCCGTGGTTGGTGCGCTGTGGCTGCTGGTGCTGCTGGCCGTCGCCACCCCGGCGGTGGTCGCCCAGCCAGCCGGGGGGCCGGACACCGAGGCGGGACGGGTCCGGGAGGTCGGCGCGATCGGGCTCACCGTGTCGGACATGGAGCGCTCGGTGGCGTTCTATCGGGACGTGCTCGGCTTCGAGAAGACGGCGGACGCCGAGGTGGCCGGCCCGGCCTACGAGCAGCTCACCGGCCTCGCCGGTCTACGCGCTCGCGTCGTGTCCATGCGGCTCGGCGCCGAACGCATCGAGCTCACTGAGTTTCTCGCAGCGCGCGGTCGCGCGGCCCCCGCCGACTCCAGGAGCAATGATGTCTGGTTCCAGCACGTCGCGATCATCACCAATGACATCGAGCAGGGATACCTCTGGCTCCGGCGGCACAACGTGCGACAGGTCTCGCCTGAACCCCAGCGTCTTCCGGACTGGAACCCGAAGGCGGGAGGGATCAAGGCCTTCTACTTCCGGGATCCCGACGGTCACCCGCTCGAGATCCTCGAGTTCCCACCCGACAAGGGCGAGGCGCGGTGGCACCGGCCGAGCGACCGGATCTTCCTCGGCATCGACCACACCGCGATCGTCGTCACGGACACCGGGACCAGCCTCCGTTTCTATCGTGATGTCCTGGGCATGAGGGTCGCGGGAGAGAGCGAGAACTGGGGTCCGGAGCAGGAGCGGCTCAACGATGTCGTCGGGGCGCGCCTTCGCATCACCACGCTGCGGGCCGCGTCGGGGCCCGGCGTGGAGCTCCTCGAGTACCTGACCCCGCGCACCGGGCGGTCCGCTCCCGCGGATCCGGCCGTCAACGATCTGGCGCACTGGCATACCACGGTGGTCCCGGCCGATCCGGCGGCGACCGCCACGCGGCTGCGGGTGGGCCGGGCCCCCTTCATATCACCGGGCGTGGTGATGCTGCCCGACCGCGCGCTGGGCTTCGGCGCAGGTTTCCTGGCGCGTGATCCGGACGGGCACGCACTACGTGTCACCGGACCGGAGGGCGTCCGGTGAGCCGCCCGGGTGACCCTCTCGCCCCGAAAGGACGGCAGGCAGAATGACTTGCAAGGAGGCCATCGAGGTCCTCGCCGAGTACATCGAGGCGAGCCTGACGTCCGAGCTCGCCGACGAGCTCGAGCGGCACCTGCGCGACTGCGCTCCGTGCCGCGCCTATCTCAGCACCTACCGGAAGACGCGGGAGCTGACCGCCGAGGTCGGCCGCGCGCCCATGCCGGAGGAGATGAAGCAGCGACTGCACCGCTTCCTGCTCGAACGCCTCTCCCGATCCGAGTAGCGCCAGCCGAAGTCGTGGTGGGGTGAGAGCGGGGCGGGCTCCTGACCACGGATGCTTGCCGTAGGGAGCCCGGGTCCAGCAAGAACGCGCAAGTAGCTGCCGGAATCCTTCTGCTC
The DNA here is from genome assembly GCA_946479205.1 of uncultured bacterium. The sequence continues at coordinate 2,450 of CAMLFJ010000250.1, forward strand.
GCAGGAGCCCTCCTACTCGATGACGGCGAGCCGGTGTCGGGCGAGCCGGCGACAGGAGGGGCACATGGGCGAGCTCGAGGGGAAGGTGGCGGTCGTGACGGGAGCCTCGAAGGGCATCGGCGCGGCCATCGCGAAGGGGCTGGGCGCGGCCGGGGCCGCGGTGGTCGTCAACTATGCCTCCAGCCGGGAGGGCGCCGACCGCGTGGTAGCCGAGATCACCGGCAAGGGCGGCCGGGCTGTCGCGGTCCAGGGCGACGTGGCCAAGGCGGCCGATGTGTTGCGGCTCTTCGAGGAGACGCGGCGAGCCTTCAGGCCGGTCGACGTGCTGGTGAACAACGCGGGGGTGTACCAGTTCGACCCGATCGAGTCGGTGAGCGAGAGCGAGTTCCATCGGCAGTTCGACACCAACGTGCTCGGCCCGATCCTGGCCATCCAGCAGGCGGTCAAGCACTTCGGGCCCGAGGGCGGGAGCGTGATCAACGTCAGCTCGATTTCCAGCACCGCCGCGGTGCCGACCTCGGCGGTCTACTCGGCGACCAAGGGCGCGCTCGACGCGCTGACCCGCGTGCTCGCCGCGGAGCTGGGGCCACGCAAGATCCGGGTGAATACCATCGCCCCCGGTGGGGTGGAGACCGAGGGCCTGCATCGCATGGGCATCTCGGGTAGCGACTTCGAGAAGCAGATGGTGGCCCAGACCCCGCTCGGTCGCCTGGGCCAGCCCGACGACATCGCGGGCGTCGCGGTATTCCTCGCCTCGGACGCCGCGAGGTGGCTGACCGGTGAGCGCATCGCCGCCTCGGGCGGGTTGCGGTAGCCCGGCTCGGAGGAGCCGCGCGCGGCGAGATCAGCGGAACAGGTCGATCAGCTCCTGCAGCGCGACCATCTGGTTGCCTTTGGTCGACGAGGGCACGATGATCAGCGCCTTCACGCCCGCCGCGTACCAGGCCTCCACGCCGTCGCGCACCTCTGATGGGCTGCCGTAGAGCGTGACCTGGGAGAGCCAGCGGTCGGACATGAGTGACGGGATCGTGTCCTCCTGGCCCGCCGCGATGGCCTTGCGGATGGCCTGCATCTCGTCCTCGAAGCCGGCCTCGATCCAGTAGTTCTGGTAGTTCGGCAGCTTCACGTAGCCGGTCAGGGTGCGGCGGTTCACCGCGGCGGCGGCCGCGCGGTCGGTGTCGATGCAGGTGGGCACCATGTTGCCGATGAAGAAATCGGGACCGGTGCGCGCGGCGTCGGGGAGGGCCTTGAGCGACTCGGGCATGTGCGAGCGTGCCGCGTTGGCCCACACCGCGCCCTGGGCGATCTCGGCCGACAGGGCCGTCATCTTCTTTCGAAGAGTCGCGAGGGTGATCGGGGGCAGCTCGCCCGCCAGCTTGGCGCCCGCTTTCAGATCTTGCACGAAGCGGCGCATGTCCTCGAGCGGCTTGCCCGGCTTGATGCCGAGGCGATCGTGCGTCGGGCCGTGGCTGATCCCGACGCCGAAGCGGAAGCGCCCGCCGGACAGCTCGTGGATCAGCGCCGCGGTCTGGGCGAAGTCGAGGGCATGGCGGGTGTAGATGTTGGAGATGCTGGTGCCGAACGGGATGGTGCGGGTGGCGAGCGCGATGGCCTCGCAGAGGCCGAGGCCGTCGCCCAGGCTCGGGCAATAGAGCCCGGTGAAGCCCTCCTCCTCCAGACGCTTGGCCATCTCCACCGTGGTCTTGCGGCGGCCCGGGACGGCGGCGAGGCTGACCGCGGGCTTGCGCGTCACCGCCACGGGACCGCTCCACCCCAGCGGTTGAAGGAGGTGGTCTCCGTGGTCGGCTTCCGCTTGCTCGGGCCGTACGGCACCGCCGGGTAGCCGAGCGGGATGCAGAAGTGGAAGGTCATCTCCTTGGGGATGTCGAACATGGCGTGGAAGCGGTCCATGACCTTGGCGTGCAGCGTGGTGGGCAGCGAGCCGATGCCGAGCGCGTGCGCGGCCAGCATGAGGTTCTGGCAGGCCGGGATCACCGAGTTGGCGCCGCCGCCGGGGGCGGTGAAGGCGAAGACCACGCACGGGACGTCCTTCATGTCCTCGGACAGGCCCATCGCCGAGCGGTGGTTCTTGTCGGTGAGCGGGATGTCCTCGGGCTTCGTCCACTTGTGGTCGTCCCAGCGCTTGGCCCACCACGCTTCCTTGTAGAGCGCGCCGAACTCGCGGATCTTCGCGCGGTCGTTCACGATCAGGAACCGCCCGGCCTGGTTGTTGCCGCCGTTGGGGGCCTTCACCGCGGCTTCCATCAGCAGGTGGAGATCCTCGACCGGGATGGGATCGGGGCGGAGCTTTCGAGTAGACCGCTGGGTGAAGATCGCGTTGCCGATGGGCATGGTCAGACGGTCCTGCATGGACTTACCTCCTGAGGGTGGACGTCACGCGGCGAGCACGCGCTCGAGCCAGCGGGCGACGTCGGCGATCTCTTCTGCCGAGACGGAGTGCGGGATCGGGTACTGGTGCCAGTCGATCCGGTAGCCGAGCTCGCCGAGCTGCGCGCGCCCCTGCTCGGCCATGGCCTGCGGGATCATCGGATCGTGGAGGCCGTGCGCCCAGAAGATCGGCACGTCGCGGTTCGCGGGCGACAGCTCGGTGTCGAGCGTGTTGGCGAGCGGCAGGTAGCACGAGAGCGCGAGGATGCCGGCGAGCCGGTCCGGGTGGCGCAGCCCCACGTGGAGCGCCATCGCGCCGCCCTGGGAGAAGCCGGCGATCACGAGGCGGGCGGCGGCGATGCCGCGCTGCCGCTCCCGCGCGAGCAGCGCCTCGATCTGCCGCGCCGACTGGCGCACGCCCGCTTCGTCCTCGCGCCGCACGCCCGCGAGCGCGCGGATGTCGTACCACGCGCGCATGACGTGCCCCTGGTTGACGGTGACGGGCCGGAGCGGGGCGTGCGGGAAGATGAACCGGACGCGCGTCGTCGCGGACAGGCGCAGCTCGGGCACGATCGGCTCGAAGTCGTGCCCGTCGGCGCCGAGCCCGTGCATCCAGATCACCGCCGCGTCAGGATTCGGCGCGGTCTCGATCTCGATCGCTTCCAGCAGGTCTACCGGCACTCCTTCACCCAGTCCGCGGTCTCCACCGTCACCCGGTAGCGCCCGCCCGCGTCGGCCACCGGCACCGCGAACACCGAGCGCCCGCCCGAGAGCACGTC